>JAOZOL010000618.1 GCA_029933295.1 Desulfobacterales bacterium
TACACAGGCCCCGGCATTATAACCTTTTTGCAACCAGCAGAGTCCTGCCAACAGTCCCTAAAATACGTTTATTCTGCATTCTTTGCACCTGGTTTCCGCTCAGACGTTCAGATGACAGAGGGCATTCTATTCGATGGGTTATTTTCCATCCGGTTTTTGATAAAAGGCTGTGGTAATCAAATATTGTGATTGATCTATCGGGTTTCTCTTTTGCGGCGGATGTGGATTCAAAATCCCGCCAGTCTGCATTTAAAAAAGCCATGGTGGTGGTTGGTTTTGTATTTTTATGGGCCAGCAGGAAAAAATCTTCAAAGAACTCCTCGTAATCGTGTTTTGACAAGGATGATACGGATGGGTTTTTCTCATTTGCTTTTTTCTCGTATTCCTTTTCTTTTTTGTTGAAATAGGGCGGATCAAAAAAGATCAGATCCGGTTTTTTTGTGACGGGTCATGTACTTTTTTTGGGTTCCCAATGAAGATACTCTATTTCCGGTCGATCATCCCCGGGTGCAAGGTCAAACGCCCGGCATTTTCGTCCAAAAAGAAGGCACACATCAGGGACAACGCCTCCGCCGGCCACCTGCCCGCCATCGCTCTCGCCTCAGTGGCAGTCCGCCACGTTCAAGGTTTCACTCAGGCGAGGCGGGCGGGTTGGATCAAGGACAAGATCACCGGGCTTTGTAAAATAGAACAGTGTGTGTGCAATCAACTGGGCAGGAATGCGGCCTGGCCAGTCGTCTCCGAATCTTTCATCACATTCGTTGAAATTCCACTGGTCCCATGTACGAAGTCCCCATCCAAGCTCTTTGAATCTTTCCTGATCCGTCTTTCCTTCTAATCGTAAAGCCCAGGCAAGTGCAAGATCCATGTTGTAATGCCTGGCTATGTATTCCATGCCATGGCCTTGGATGAGTAAATTGTTAATTTCGCAAAAATTGGCATTATTAACAATTTGAGTAATCCTGCCTCGGCTCATCCCCACCATTTTCCCGATCTCATCCTGGGTCCATCCAAGGCGGCTCAGTCGGATGATAATGCTGTTTCTGTTTGTTTTCTGCCTGGCACGTATATCCGAGATCCAGGTATTGACAGTTTGACGGGTAACTCCGAGTTTTTTTGCAAGGGCAGTTTCCGTCCATTTGCATTCCGAGTCTGCTGAAGCAATATCCCGGGCGACCCGCTTTTTATCGTTTGAGCTCAATCGATCACCATGACTGGTGTTGCATTTTGCTGATTCGAGGAGAAGCGCTATCTTGCTTTTTTCGTAATCAAGAGAATTTTCTTTCCATTCTATTATCTCAATCTCTTTGATGCCGCTTTCCTTGAATG
>JAOZOL010000192.1 GCA_029933295.1 Desulfobacterales bacterium
CACCCGTCCGGGTATCAATGCGGATCATCTCTCCTTCTTCAATAAACGGCGGCACCTGTAACTCAAACCCGGTTTCCAAAGTTGCCGGTTTATTGCTTCCTGAAGCGGTATCTCCTTTTACCCATGGATCTGATTTAATAATCTTTAATTCCATAAAATTCGGAAGGGAAACAGCAATGGGCCTGCCATCAAATAACAAAACATTACAAACCGTATTTTCCTTTAAAAATTTTATGTCATCGCCGATTTGATCTTTGTTTAAAAATTCCTGGTCATAGGTGGATGAATTCATAAAGCAGTATTGGTCACCGTCCGCATAGAGATACTCCATCTCCTGCTCTTCTAAATTCGCCGGCTTAAACTTTTCACCGGATCGATAGGTCCGCTCAAACTGAATACCGGACACCATGTTTTTAAGTTTACATTTATACAGCGCCTGTCCTTTTCCGGGTTTTACAAAAGCAAAACCAACAATTACATATGGGTCGCCGTCGAGTTCGATTTTAAGCCCTTTTCTAAGATCCCCACTTTCATACATAAGTTACGTCTCCTTAATATTTCGTAAGTTCTCAACAAGGTTGGGCGCTCCACATATTGTGATAGTTTTCTGGATTCCTGCCTTCGCAGGAATCCAGGAGTTATTGCCCGGCTTTATTGAGAATTTACAATATTTCAAAACAAGATGGTTAAATCTTAATCGATTTAGCATAGATTAATTAAACTCTTATCCAACACCAAATCATAAAATTATCTGTGTGGCAAACACGCCTATTCTATATATTTTGAAGCCCGTTTTGCCTCTTTGACAAACTTTTTCACCTTTTCCATGTCTTTCTTAAAACGGATGGGCACGCCGCTGTCATCACACGCATTTGTCAAGGTACAGCTGTCAACGCCTGCCGGTTTCACTGACATTATCCCGTCAAATACATTTTCGCAAGAAAGTCCGCCGGCCAGAATCACCGGTATACGGCTACTCTCAACCAGTTTTGCCGCCGCCTGCCAGTCGCATGTTTTGCCGGTTATCCCCACATATCCGTCCACCGGCTGATTTTTATCTTCCGCATCACCAACAATCAGCGTATCTGTTAAAAAATAATCGCTCACCGGCTCAAACAATTTTGCTAAATCCAGAAACGGCATTTCATTTAACACCCCATTAACCGCTATGGGGATTGTGCGCATGATTTTGATTTCAGAAAAATTCTTTCTGATTTCTTTTTGAAGATCTATCAACGGCCGGCATACCGTATCAATTGTGTTGGGAGTGCGATCATCAACCAAAACCTCGCAAAAATGAACAATATCCGGACGGTAATAATCAAGGGCGGAAAACACGGTTGTCCGATCATTAAATAATAGAATCAGACTGCTTTTTGCCGATGTTTGCCGAACAAAACGGATTGTTTCTTTAATTTCCGGCTGTTTCCACGATTTGCCGGAAACAACAACACTCCCGACATGGTCCACGCCGGCTGCAACAACCTGTTGTGCTTCCTCCGGCGTTTGTATCTCATAAATTTGCTTAAAAAGGTTCTTCATCACTGCCAAAGCCCGATAACTTGAAATTTGAGTTGACTTTTGCGGCCTTCTTTAACATATTAATTTTATTTAATCAAATCGTTTGACAAGATAAATCTCATAAAACAATTTACTGCTTAAAAACAAAGGCGATATATGATTGTTGTTATTGATTTTGGCTCTCAATATAATCAATTGATTGCCCGACGGGTGAGGGAATGCCGTGTCTACTGCCAGATCGTACCTCCGACTGCTGATATTGAATTCATAAAATCTTTAAATCCCGAGGGTATTATCCTTTCCGGGGGGCCTTCAAGTATATATGAAAAAAACAGTCCCAAAATCGATCCTGCTGTTTTTGATTTAAATATTCCCATACTGGGCATCTGTTACGGAATGCACTTTATGGTCGATGCTTTGGACGGAATTGTAAAAAAAACCGATAAACGGGAGTACGGATTCGCCGAGTTAAAAATTAAAAAGCAGGCAGGGATATTTAAAGACATTCATGAATCGACGACTTGCTGGATGAGTCACGGAGATTCAATTATCAAATTGCCAAAAGGGTTTGTTATCACGGCATCAACGGATAATACAAAAATTGCGGCAGCAGCAAACAATAAAAAAAGGTTTTATTGCCTGCAATACCACCCGGAAGTTGAACATACGCCAAAAGGCAAACGAATGATTCAAAATTTCCTGTTTAACGTATGTGACTGCAAACGCCGCTGGACCATGAAAATGTTTGCCAAAAAATCGATTCAGGAAATCAGCGATTCCGTGGGTGATAAAAAAATCATCCTCGGTTTAAGCGGCGGCGTTGATTCATCCGTCACCGCCATGCTGATCCATAAAGCCATTGGTAAAAATTTAACCTGTATCTTTGTTGACAACGGACTTTTAAGATTAAATGAAGCGGCAAAACTAAAGAAAATCTTCAAACAGCATCTGCATTTAAACATCCGTTTTGTAAATGCGGCAAAATTATTCTTAGATGCGCTTGACGGCGTGACCGACCCGGAAAAAAAAAGAAAAATCATCGGCAAAATATTCATGGATGTTTTTGAGGCAGAGGCAAAAAAAATCAAAGGCGCCGATTTTTTAGCCCAGGGCACCCTGTATCCGGATATCATTGAATCTCAATCCGCCTTTGGAGGTCCGACATCAATTATCAAATCACATCACAATGTCGGTGGGCTGCCTAAAAAAATGAAATTAAAACTGATTGAACCATTAAAATATCTTTTTAAAGATGAAGTCCGAAAATTAGGAACTGCCATTGGTCTGCCAGAAGAACTTGTATGGCGACAACCTTTTCCTGGCCCCGGACTTGGTATTCGCATCATTGGAGAGATTACGAAAAAACGGTTAGCGATTTTAAAAAAAGTGGATGCCATTCTACTTGAAGAAATCAGAGCCAACGGTTATTATAAAAAATTATGGCAGTCGTTTGCCGTCCTTCTTCCGATTAAAAGTGTCGGGGTAATGGGAGACAAACGCACTTATGAAAATATCGTCGCCATCCGGGCTGTTACCAGCAAGGACGCCATGACAGCGGATTGGGCCAGATTGCCCCACAAATTCCTGGCCATTATTTCAAATCGAATCATCAATGAGGTTAACGGTGTCAACAGAGTGGCCTATGACATCAGTTCAAAACCGCCAAGCACCATAGAATGGGAATAAAAACGCATGGACGACACGCGCGGGTTTAAATTAAAATTAAATGACAACAATCCGGATCTTAATTTCAACGAGATCACCAATAAAACTGATAAACCGAAAATGAAAAACCGGTCAATGGTCGTTATTTTGTTTGCAGTGATGGCCTTTGGGGCAATACTGGTATGGATGTATTATAATTTTCAAAATAAAATTCAAACCATCAATGCCAAAGGGTCCGAAGGGATTGCCGACCTGGCAACGGAATTCAATGACAATCTGTCCGTTTTATCGAAACAATTATCAGACCAGAAAAAAGAGACTCAGATTCTTGTGGCAAACTTAAATCAAGAGCTGAAAAATGTAAATGCCATTGTCTCATCCATACAAACCGATAAGCCCAGCAAAAAAGAGCTGGAAATTGTGATTGATGGAATCAATAAAAACATAGCACCTTTGCAGAAAAAGGTTGAAGAGCTCAATGTTCAGTTAAACGATATTAACAAACAGACTAAACGCATTACTATTAATCTGAACAAGGTTCAAACCGGTGTCTTAAATAATAAAAAAGAAATCAGTACAGTTGATGCGATTCAGGTTGACCGGACTGAATTTGAAGCTGCATTAAAAAAAGAAAGAGAATTTCATGAAGGCAATATAGCCCATGCATCCGAGGTATTATTTAGTGAAATCGCAGCGTTAGAGAAAAAAATAAAGAAATTAAGCAGCAAGTTGGAAAATTCCGACCCCGATCATTTATCAAAAAAATCGCCAAAAACAAAAACCCCATCCGAAAATTTATCCACTCCAAAATCGACTGAAAGTATTGAACGGAAAATCAAATAAGCAGGCTCATTTTCTTTTATGGATCCAGATATTTTAAAATCAATCCTAAATTCCGTTTCAACCGGCAGCGTCTCTATCGATGATGCCCTGAAATCATTAAAACATCTTTTTGTTGAAGATATCGGATACGCTCATATCGATCATCACCGATCACTTCGCAAGGGATTTCCGGAGGTCATTTTCGGACAAAACAAGACCGCTGATCAAATTATCGGGATTATGGAAAAAATGGTTCAAAGAGAAAAAATAATCCTGGTTACCCGGATTGATCAGCAAAAAGCGGGTATTGTTATTTCAAACTTTTCAAAAGCCGAATTTCATGAAGATGCCAACATGATTTGCCTTATAAAAGGTGAAATTCCTGCGACCGGGAAAGGGAATATTCTTATTATTTCCGCCGGCACTTCTGATATCCCGGTGGCAAAAGAAGCATTTCTGACGGCAAAAGCGATGGGTAACGCTGTTGAGACTATTTATGATGTCGGGGTTGCGGGGATCCATAGATTATTTAATCATAAAAAAATGATCGAAGCAGCTTCGGTTCTTATTGTGGTAGCCGGAATGGAAGGCGCCCTGCCCAGTGTTGTGGCCGGGCTGGTGGATCGACCGGTGATTGCCGTGCCGACCAGCATCGGTTATGGAAGCAGTTTTGGCGGATTAACCGCCCTTTTTTCAATGTTAAACAGCTGCAGCTCAAATGTTGCAGTTGTCAACATCGACAATGGATTCGGTGCGGGGTATATGGCATCAACAATCAACCATGTCTAATATTTGACACGGGCCCGTCATTAGACTTTTACAAACCCATCAGATTTAATTGCATCATTAAAACGAAAGAATACTTTTAACCGTGAATAATCAAAACCAGATAGCCAGACTGCTCAAATCAAACAAAAAAGAAATAAAATTTTTCATTATATTTATTCTCCTGTTTATATTGCTGCAAACAATACACTTTGCCGTCCGTTCCCGCGTCACTCCGCTTCTCGTTTACAAACTCACCACCAGCGTCAGTTCAACGGTCATCAATCTCATAACGCCTGCCGAAAAAACCAAAAACCTGCAAGAATATATAATTTCAGGCAATTTTAGACTTAAAATTGCTCGCGGGTGCGAAGGCATTGAAGGTATTTTCATTCTTATCGCAGCTATCTTAGCCTATCCAGTGGGGTTTAAATCAA
>JAOZOL010000619.1 GCA_029933295.1 Desulfobacterales bacterium
GTGTCACAAGATTCCATTCAAGATTCACCTTATCGAGTCCGCGTAGATGAAACTGCCGAAATCCCATTACTGATTTAATAATACCAAAGACAGGTTCAACGGTCTCTTTACGTTTCTTATATTTATTTTTCCCAACTTTTGTTTTCAAACGATGAGCCATTACTTCTTTGATAGTTGCCTGGGCATCAGGAGCAGGTGGATCTTTCTTTTTTAAAAGATCTTCTACAGTTCTGTGATGGTTCTGTTTTTCTATAGCACAATAAACTGTAGGCCCTTGTCCATCAGCTTCAAGTTCCAATACTGCTTTTTCACTGAAGTATCCTGTATCAGCAAGTGCATCATTAACTTTACGTATCTCTGGAGCGACACTTTTCACAGACCGATTCAACTCCAGCTTATCATTGGCATGATCAGTTACATATTCCCCAAGCACAAGCATACTCCCTTCAGTATCCACTGCTGCCTGGGCATTGTACGCCTGCTCAAAATGCTTGCTGTTCCCAACTTTCATTATTCGGCTTTCTGAATCTGTAAAATTAAACTGTGTTTTATCGGGAGGATTATCAGAGGGAGGCCCCGGATCTTTCCCTCTCGGTTTTTTACCTTTTTTACGCTGTGTGTTCCGAACTTTCATTTTTGATTCATATTCTGCTTGTTTCTGTTCCTGGACTTCCTTGTAACGCTCCTCAATCACTTTTCGTGCCTTCTCAAGGGAGGCTTTCCTGTCTTCGCGTCGTATGATTTCATCTGGAATTGTTAAACCATCTTCCAGTGGACTGTTATCTATCTCCTCTGCTTTACGAGTAAGTTCTTCTATTTCAAGCTCAAGTTGTTCAATCATTTTTCCTGCTCGTTTGTAACTTACCGCTGAATTTTTACTGGCATTGGCTTTGATTTTTGTTCCATCAACACTTACGCCACCTACCTTTTTTAAATGTCCAAGTTCACTCGCCAGCATTAGTACTTTTACAAATGCTTCCTTAAATGCTTCTCTATTTTTTAACCGAAAATTACAAATTGTATCGTGGTCCGGATGTTTATCTCCTCCACAAATATATCTGACCGCTACATCATAATAGGTGGCCTGCTCTATTATTCTGGATGAAAATCTTCCGGTTGCATAACAGTAGATCAATAGGACTAACATCATCGATGGTGGATACTGAGGACTTCCGCTACCTCTCTCATTTGTCTGGAACTTTTCTAAATCCAGCATCTCTACTGCATCTATTACAAAATGTACCATACTATTTTCAGGCAGCCACTCCCGGAGGTCGGGGGGAAACATCATCACTGTATCACGATCTACATTCACAAACTTTGCCG
>JAOZOL010000023.1:0-7185 GCA_029933295.1 Desulfobacterales bacterium
ATGCAAAATTCAGGTATAAACAATGTTGCCTCTTTTGTTTGAAGATGTTATAGACAAAAGTATAGACAATGTTTAAACTTTTATCAAGGGGGTTAAATATGCACATGACAATTAAAAAATGGGGCAACAGTATAGCAACGCGGATTCCAAAAGCCGTGGCTGAATCCATCGACTTGCACCTTAACCAAGAGGTTGATATTGAGGCAATTAACGGTAAAATTATTATCACGCCTATTAAAAAAAAGAAGGAATATAAACTTGAAGAACTTCTTAGTCAGTGTAAGCCTGGATCAATGGAACTCACCCAAGAGGATCAAGAATGGCTCAATGCTGAGCCTGTCGGTAAGGAAGTTTTGTAATGGTTAAGAAAAAGTATATTCCAAAACGTGGTGATGTTGTGTGGACTAATTTTAATCCCGCAGCCGGGCATGAGCAAATGGGTAAAAGACCCGCTCTTGTTCTTTCTTCGGCTCCTTTCAATAAACAAGTTATGCTGTCTATGGTTGCACCGATCACAAGCAGGGTTAGAGGTCATGGTTTTGAGGTTCCCCTTAATGGAAAGAAGGTTGAGGGCGTTGTGTTGTGTCAACAAGTGAAAATGATTGACTTTACAGAAAGGGGGGTTCAGTTTACGGAAAAAGCACCGAAAACCGTAACGAGTGATGTACTGGCAAAAGTCAGAGCGATTGTAAGCGAATAAAAGCTATTTTTTCGTGATCAAAAGCCAAAAAGCCCATCCAAACGGATGGGCTTTTTGGCTTTTATTCATATAAAAAAAGGATTATTGCAGAAACGGATTCATCCGTTTTTCCCGGCCGATGGTGGTGGCGGGACCGTGCCCCGTATACACGCGAACATCATCGCCCAGGGGAAACAGCTTGGTTTTAATGGAAGAAATCAGGGTATTATAGTCGCCCCCAGGAAAATCCGTCCGTCCGATGGAGCCTGCAAACAGAGAATCCCCCACAAAGGCAATCCCATCCGTGTAAAAAGCGACGCCGCCGGGCGAATGTCCCGGTGTGTGCAGGACGTTTAAGGTAATATCACCGAAGGTAATCTGGTCTCCTTCATCAATGGTCCGGTCTGCTGGGGGCGAGTTTTCAACGGATAATCCAAATGCCATGGACGCAACGGAAAGTTGTTCCAGCATGTCCGCATCCCCGGCATGAATCAGAATCTCCGCGCCGGTGGCTTCTTTCATCTTCTTGTTTCCGCCCACGTGATCAAAGTGGCCGTGGGTGTTTAAAATATATTTAACCGTCAGTTTTGATTCGGCAAGGGACAGAAGGATTTTATCTGCCTCGTCTCCCGGATCGATCACAACGGCGGATTTGGTCTTTTCACATCCTAAAATAAAACAGTTGGCCATGATTGGACCCACGGCAAGTTCTTTGATAATCAAGTGCATACTCCTGAAAAAAGTTAAATGGTGACGGTCTCCTAAAAGCCTTATACCTTCAGCCTATTTTCCTTTTTGAACCTGTTGCGCGATTTCAATAATGCTGGAAACTTTATTTTTAGGTTTTTCAGCTATTTTAATCAGTTCGTTAAAAACCGTTTCCGGCAGGTTTTGTTTTAAATATCCCTCAACATCAAACATTTCCCACCAGCAGTCTAAAATTTTCCAGCATGGTAAATCGTTGTCGCCGCTGATAATACAATAGCGGAAGGGAATGACGCTGCCGAGTCGAGGGCAGCGCCGTTCCTTATCATTAAAATTTTCATCGGTCATGTCAGCTGGTTAATCCTTTCATGTGTTATTCGTGTTTTACATGCGCAGGCTTTGGGAAATCGGCAAATACTTTTTCTGCGTTTGTGATTTCTTCGTTGGAAAGGTCAATATCTTTAATGTTGCCTGCAAAATAATTATCATATGCTGTGAGATCCAGAAGCCCATGGCCGCTCCAGTTAAACAGGATAACTTTTTCCTTGCCTTCTTCTTTTGCTTTTCTGGCTTCATCCACCACTGTAGCCAGGGCATGGTTGGTTTCAGGGGCCGGGATAATGCCTTCTGATCTGGCAGTCAGAACTCCTGCTTCAAAAACCTGGTTTTGTTTGACGGATTTTGGTTCAAGGATGCCTTCATCCACAAGCTGGCTGACGATGGGCGCCATACCGTGATATCGTAATCCACCCGAATGGATAGGGGGCGGTACAAAAGCATGGCCCAGACTGTGCATGGCCAATAAGGGCGTGTATCTTGCGGTATCCCCGTGATCGTAGACAAAGGGGGCCTTTGTCAGCGTCGGACAGGCCGCAGGTTCCACCGGATAAATTTCAATCTGTTTTCCGTTGATCTTATCATGTACAAAGGGCAGGGCAAGGCCGGCAAAATTGCTGCCGCCCCCCGCACAGCCGATGATGATATCAGGATATTCATTAATTTTTTCCATCTGTTTTTTGGCTTCAAGGCCGATGATGGTCTGGTGCAGTAATACATGATTGAGAACACTGCCCAAAGAGTATCGCGTTTGCCCGCTTTCATCGGAGACTGCTTCTTCAATGGCTTCACTGATGGCGATACCCAGGCTGCCCGGTGTATTCGGATCACGTTCCAGCGCAGTTTGGCCGGCCTTTGTGTTAGGGCTGGGGCTTGCAACGCAGTTTCCGCCCCATGCGGCCATCATGGATTTACGATAGGGTTTCTGGTCAAAACTGATACGGACCATGTAAATTTTGCATTCAAGACCAAAATGGGCACACGCAAAGGATAATGCGCTTCCCCATTGTCCGGCACCTGTTTCCGTGGTAATTTTTTTAATGCCGAATTCTTTGTTGTAATATGCCTGGGCAACAGCGGTGTTGGGCTTGTGGCTTCCCGGAGGGCTGAGACTTTCATTTTTAAAATATATCCTGGCAGGAGTATCCAAAGCCTTTTCAAGGCCTCTGGCCCTGACAAGGGGTGCCGGCCGCCAGATTTTTAATACGTCGAGGACCCCGTCCGGAATATCAATCCATCTTTCCTGGCTGACTTCCTGTTCGATAAGGTTCATGGGAAATACCGGAGCAAGCTGGTCCGGAGTTATGGGGTTGCCGTCCGGTCCGAGGGGCGGATTCATGGCAATGTCGGCGAGAATATTGTACCATTGCCGGGGAATTTCGTCCTCACGTAATAAGATTTTTCGTTGTTCCATAATGCACTCCTTGTCCTTCTGGTGTTAGGTGATGATTACTTATTATTCAGTCTTTGAAACATGGTGTTGATAAATTCCATCAAGAATTCCGTTGATAAACGCCCCGGATTCTTTCGTGCTGTAAAGTTTACCGATATCCACGGCCTCATTGATCGAAACTTTGGGTGGTATATCCTGACAATAGAGCAATTCATATACCGCAATACGTATAATATTTCGATCCACACAGCTCATCCGGTTCATTTTCCAGTTGCTGGAAAACCGTTCCATCAATTGATCAATATCGTTTTTGTTTTCAATGACCCCTTTTACCAGTGTCAGGTAAAAGGGCCGGATATCAGCAGGAGGGTTCAGCATTTCACTAAGCCGTTCCATCAGCTCATTGGATTCATTTTTCAGCGTGTCCATACAAAATAGTGCCTGCATGGCCAGTTCTCTTGATTTGCGGCGGGTTCCCATGAATATTAATTCTGGCCGGCAATCGCATTCATCAGGTTGGCCATTTCAATTGCAGCGATTGCCGCACTCCAGCCCTTGTTTCCGGCTTTGGTGCCGGCGCGTTCAATGGCCTGTTCAATGGTATCAGTGGTGACCACACCAAAAATAACGGGAACTTCAGCATCCAGGCTGACGGTTGCAATTCCTTTGGATACTTCGGCACTGACATAATCAAAATGAGGCGTTGCTCCCCGAATAACGGCACCCAGACAGATCACAGCGTCGTAGTTGTTTTTTGCAACTTTTTTGGCTGCAAGGGGAATTTCAAATGCTCCGGGAACTTTTATAATATCAATGTCTTTGTCACTTGCGCCACTTCGTTTTAGTGCGTCTATGGCACCGCTGACCAGTTTTTCCGAAATAAAATCGTTAAAACGACTGACGATCAGCGCAAACCGTTTTCCTTCTGCAAGGAGATTTCCTTCGATAAGTTTCGGCATAGGTCTTTCCTTTATGGTTTTTTTAGTGTCTGCTTAAGGGGTTGTGTCAATATTCAGATAATGTCCCATCTTAAGCCGTTTGCATTCAAGGTAACACCGGTTATATTCATTTGGTGGGATCTGAATGGGCACCTTCTCTATTACGCTGAGTCCATAGCCTTCCAACCCGACGATTTTTTTGGGATTATTTGTTATCAGACGCATTTTTTTGACGCCCAAATCTGCGAGCACCTGCGCTCCGACACCGTAATCCCTTAAATCCGCCTTAAAACCGAGTTTTTCATTTGCTTCAACGGTATCATACCCCTGGTCCTGAAGGTTATAGGCTTTAAGTTTATTCACCAGACCGATGCCGCGACCTTCCTGGCGCACGTAAAGCAAAACACCGCCCCCTTCTTTGTCCATCATTTCCATGGCTTTATGGAGCTGGTCCCCGCAGTCGCACCGGAGTGATCCAAAAATATCACCGGTCAGGCATTCCGAATGAACACGGACGAGTATCGGTTTTTCAGGGTCAACTTCACCTTTTACCAGGGCAATATGCTGAAAATCCTCCAGGTCATTTTCGTATACAATGACTTTGAATGTCCCGGCATGGACAGTGGGAACCGTAGCTTCAACGGCTCTATGAACAAATGATTCCGTCCGCATCCGGTATTCAATAAGGTCTTCGATGGTACATATACCGATATTATGTTTTTCGGAAAATTTTTCAAGGGTCGGCATTCTGGCCATGGTGCCGTCTTCGTCCATAATCTCACAAATCACGGCAGCCGGTTTGAGACCCGCAAGCCGGGCAAGGTCCACCGATCCTTCCGTCTGGCCTGAGCGCACGATGACTCCGCCTCTTCTGGCGCGCAGCGGGAAAATATGTCCCGGCCGGGCAATGTCTTCGGGTGATGCGTTATCCGCAATGGCAGTATGAATTGTTGTGGCGCGGTCGGCCGCTGAAATACCGGTTGTCACGCCATGTTTTGCTTCTATGGAAACCGTAAAACCGGTCTGAAATTGGGACGTATTCTCGCTCACCATCATGGGAAGATTCAATTTTTGAACAATGTCAGGGGTCAGTGACAGACAAATCAGTCCACGACCATACATTGACATAAAATTAATCGTCTCCGGCGTTACCGCTTCAGCCGCTATGGTGAGGTCCCCTTCATTTTCCCGGTCCTCATCATCGACCAGAATGACCATTTTTCCGGCTCTTATTTCTTTGATTGCATCTTCGGTACTTAAATGTGGCATTTTATTTTATTGCTCTCCTTTATAATATTTAAAATCCGGGTATGCGTTGTTGTTTTGTTTAGCAATCCGAATTCGTTTTTTTTATAGGGGTCACCCATTAAAAGCCTGGGTTAAATAAATCCGGTTTTTGATAAAAATTCCATATCAACCGCTTCCCCTTTGCTTTCCTTTTTATCCTGCTTCTGTGGATTTGCAAGAAATTTTTCCACATATTTTCCGATCATATCGGTTTCGATGTTAACCGTTTCACCGACATTTTTTATCCCGATGGTGGTGATGTCAGCCGTATGCGGAATAATGCTTACTTCAAAAGCATTGGTATCACAACTATTTATTGTCAGGCTGATACCGTCAACCGCCACTGACCCCTTCGGGATCATATATCTGACCAAAGATTTTGAAACAGCAAATCCGACTAGAATCGCATTCCCATGGCGGGTTTTATGTGTGATCTGTCCGGTTCCGTCAATGTGACCGGACACCAGATGACCGTCAAGACGGTCTGAAAGCCGCAACGCCCGTTCAATGTTTGTCCGGTCACCGATTTTGGCATTTTTCAAGGTCGTTTTATCAAGTGTTTCCGGTGATACATCGACTTCAAATTGAGTTTTTGAAATTAAAACCGCTGTAAGGCAGGCCCCGTTAACTGCAATGCTATCCCCGATTTTAGTACCTTCCAGGGCGAAATTCGCATTAACGGTAATCCGCCTTCCTTCGCCTGTGGGGCGGATATTGGTGATGGTTCCAAGTCCTTCTATAATTCCTGTAAACATTTTATGTTAAATATCCTTCGATCATTACATCATCATCAAACCGCCGCACGGTAATGTCTTTTACCGGAATGCTCCGGGACATCAGATCCGGCCCGGTTCCGCTACACATGGACACCCCGTCATCACCGCCAAGAATCTTTGGTGCATAGAAAAAACAGATTTTGTCAACGATTTCAGCCTTCAGCGATGCTGCGGCCACCTGTCCGCCGCCTTCAATCAAAAGGCTGGTAATTTCCATTTGCCCCAGCCGGATCATGAGGGCATTCAAATCTATCCGGCTGTCTTTAATATCTGCATCGATAACGCGGGCCCCCATTTTTTCAAGCCGGTTTTTTTTAGATGATTTGGAATTGCCTGTAATAATTATCGTATCAGACTCTGATGCCACCTGCAACACTTTCGCATCTTCGGCGATGGACAGATTCGTGTCTAAAATGATCCGTTTCGGATCAACGCCTTTTTTATTTTCAAGGCGCGTGGTCAGGCTGGGATTATCTGTTTTGATCGTATTGATCCCCACCATAATCGCGTCTGCTGAGTGTCGCAACCCGTGAACATATTTTCTGGAAGCTTTGCCGGTGACCCATTTTGAGTCCCCTGTCCGTGTGGCAATCCGGCCATCTAATGTTGCTGCACATTTTAAAGTGACAAAGGGCTTTTTTGTGAGAACATATTTGATAAAACTTTCATTTAATCGCTGTGCCCGGTTCCTGCAGATTCCGGATTCCACGGTAATTCCGTGCTGTTTTAAAAATTTTTCACCTCCGCCGCTTACATTCGGATTCGGGTCTGCCATTGCCATGACAACACGTTTGATCCCTGCGGAAATAATTTTTTGGGTGCAGGGCGGTGTTCGTCCCTGGTGATTGCAGGGTTCCAGTGTCACGTATAAGGCCGCGCCTTTTGCAAGATTCCCGGCATCATTGATGGCATTCACTTCCGCATGAGGGCCGCCAACTGATTCATGCCAGCCTTTGCCGACAATTGTTCCCTCTGAAACCACGACCGCACCGACCATAGGATTCGGGGATGTATATCCTGCCCCTTTTGCCGCCAAATCCAGCGCTATGTTCATGAAATTCTGGTCGTTCA
>JAOZOL010000023.1:7285-18288 GCA_029933295.1 Desulfobacterales bacterium
CCTGCCCCTTTTGCCGCCAAATCCAGCGCTATGTTCATGAAATTCTGGTCGTTCATGGTATCTTAATAATTCAACTTTTTGTGTTGTCTTATGTCTTTGAAATATCAGTATTTTTACCTGTGACCATAGCGGGTTTACGGTTTACAGTTGACGGTGGCGGTGAATCAAGAAAAAAATACCAATATATCATGTTGATATTACAAAAAAAATATATCTAAGATTAAACGTGCATTTTCAGGTAATAATTATTTTCACTCAGTGTATGGTAAAAAAATATATTTTTTTCTCTCTGATCGATCAAAATGCAATGGTTTCGCAAAATAATTTTTTACGAAACCATTTATTATATCGCATATATCGCAAAAATGAAAATTTTGTGCAGAAGATTATTTTTTCTTACTTAACAGTGTTTTGAGTTCCGTGACAAAATCATTTACATCCTTAAAATCCCGATATACGGATGCAAAGCGGACATAAGCGACCTTGTCGAGATCGTGGAGAATAGCCATCATTTTTTCTCCGATAATAGCCGCCGGAATTTCCTTTGCTTCAGATTCCCGAAGATCGCGTTCCAGTTCTTCAACAAATGATTCGATCACGTTCATACTGATTTCACGTTTTTCACACGCTTTCTGGAATCCTGCGCGGACCTTGTCGCGGGAAAAAACTTCACGGCGCTTATCTTTTTTAATGATCATGAGCGGAATGGCTTCTATGGTTTCGTAAGTTGTAAATCGCCTTTCGCACTCAAGACATTCCCGCCGCCTCCGGATAGCGTTGCCGTCTTTGCTCAGTCTGGAGTCAATCACCTTGTTATTGTTTTCGCGACAATAGGGGCATTTCATTTTTTTGCCTTTCTTTTTCTTTAAAGTTGTACCACCTCAATCATTGCTTCTGCAAGCATATCCTTTGACAATTTATCCGCATAGCCGTCCCGGTAATATATTTTTTTAATACCGGCATTGATAATCATTTTGGTGCAGATTAAACATGGAAGATTGGTACAATATAAATCAGCGCCCTGGATTTGCGCCCCGTGATATGCCGCCTGAATGATGGCGTTTTGTTCCGCGTGAATTCCCCGGCAGAGTTCATGACGTTCCCCTGAGGCTATATTCATGCTTTCCCGTAAACATCCGACCTCTTCACAGTGGCGGATACCGCTGGGGGCACCGTTGTATCCGGTTGCCAGTATCCGTTTATCCTTGACGATCAATGCGCCGACTGCACGCCTTAAACAGGTCGATCGTTTTGCCACCAGAATGGCAATGTCCATGAAATAATCTTCCCAGGCCGGGCGGTTTTCTGCGGTCATATGCTTTTTTTATTTATTTGTAGGAAATAGTGGAAATCCGGCACATAATTTAAGGGTATTTTCCCTGACACGATTGATTGTTTTCACGTCATTCGGATTTTTTAATATATCAACAATAAATGCGCCGATACGTTTCATCTCTGCTTCTTTCATTCCCCGCGTGGTGACGGCAGGGGTTCCGATGCGAATACCGCTTGTGATAAGCGGGCTTTGCGTATCAAATGGAATCGTATTTTTATTAACAGTGATACCTGCCTGTTCCAGTTTTTGTTCAGTCTCTTTTCCCGTGAGGTTTAAATTTCTTAAATCAACCAGCATCATATGATTGTCGGTGCCGTTGGACACGAGCTGGATACCGTTGTCCATCAGAAAGGTCGCAAGGGCTGACGCATTGGCAACGATCTGTTTTTGATACTGCTTGAATGATTCAGACAATGCCAGCTTAAATGCCACGGCTTTTGCGGCGATTATATGCATCAGGGGGCCGCCCTGTATTCCTGGAAAAATTTCCTTGTTTAATTTTTTTTCAAGATCGGATGTTGCCAGGATTAACCCGCCCCTGGGCCCCCTGAGTGTTTTATGAGTTGTTGATGTGATAACATCTGCAAACGGCACGGGAGAGGGATGGACGCCGCCGGCGACAAGACCGGCGATGTGGGCCATATCAACCATTAGATATGCATTTACCGATTTGGCAATATCACGAAACGCTTTAAAATCGATAAATCTGGGATAAGAGCTGGCTCCGGCAACAATCATTTTCGGTTTGTGCTTTTTTGCGAGTTCCGCCAGCCGGTCGTAGTCGATGGTACCGGTATCTTTGCCGACACCGTAATGGAAAAAATTAAATAGTTTGCCGGAAAAACTGGCGGCCGCCCCATGGGTCAGGTGTCCGCCATGGGCCAGGTCCATACCAAGGATTGTATCGCCGGGTTCCAGTAATGCAAAATATACGGCCATGTTGGCCTGTGAGCCGGAATGGGGCTGGACATTGGCATAATCGGCACCAAACAGGTCTTTAGCACGTTCGATTGCTTTTTTTTCCGCAATATCGACATGCTCGCAACCCCCGTAAAATCTTTTACCAGGGTATCCTTCCGCATATTTGTTGGTCATTACGCTGGCCTGGGCAGCCATTACGGCCGGCCCGGCGATGTTTTCAGACGCAATCAGCTCCAGCGTATTTTTTTGCCTGTTATATTCATTTAAGATGGCATCGGCAATTTTCGGATCTACCTTTTCAATCTCTTTAACATCCAACAGCAGATTCTCCTCAGATGGTACCAGATGTGTTAAAATTTTACTTCTCCTGTATGCTGTCAAATTTTTCAATCCGTTTTTTATGCCGGTCGCCTTCAAAAGCTGTTTCAAGCCACACCCGGACGATTTCTTTGGCCAGTTCCGTTCCTATAACACGGCCGCCCATCACAAGGATGTTGGCATCATTATGCCGCCGGCTCATGGCAGCTGCGAAAAGATTATTACAGAGCGCTGCTCTGACGGATTTAAACCGGTTTGCCACCATGGACATGCCAATCCCGGTGCCGCAGATCAGGATACCACGTTTGAATTTGCCGGAAGACACTTTTTCAGCAACTTTAATGCCAAAATCCGGGTAGTCGACGGAGTCTTCATTATAAGTACCACAGTCCTCAACATTAACGTTCAGGCCAGTTAAGTATTTTTTGACAAATTCCTTTAAGGCAAACCCGGCGTGATCACTTCCCATGACAATTGATGTTGCATTTTCCATGACACTATTTATTCCTGTTTCCCTGTCTGGTTTGACGATGCGAGAAATAACGTATTTTACGTTTTTTCGATGATATAGTTGACGGCATCTTTGACTGTGGAGAGTTTTTCCGCATCCTCGTCCGGCACTTCAATGTCGAATTCTTCTTCCATGGTCATGATTAATTCTATGATGGCAAGGGAATCCGCTCCCAGGTCATCAATAAGCGATGCATCATCCACGACATCACTGATGTCAACATCCAATTTTTCCGCAATCAGTTTTTTAACTTTGTCTTCAATCTGCATATATATTTCTCCTTAAATATACATCCCGCCATTTACATGAATAACCTGCCCCGTAATATAGTCCGCATTGTCGGAGGCCAGAAATACAGCTGTTTCTGCAATGTCTTCCGGTGTCCCGGCGCGGCCCAGGGGTATTTGTGAAATAATATCTGATTCCACTTTTTCTGATAATTCCGTAGTCATGTCTGTTTTAATAAAACCGGGAGCAATTGCGTTTACAGTAATATTTCTGGATGCAAGCTCCCTTGCGGCTGTTTTCGTCAGGCCTATGATGCCCGCTTTTGATGCTGCATAATTTGCCTGACCGGGGTTGCCGGCCACCCCCGCAATGGACGTGATATTAATGATTCGGCCATGGCGCTGTTTGATCATCGTTCTGGCAGCCGATCTGATGCAAAGAAATGTGCCTTTTAAATTTACATTGATCACATCATCCCAGCTTTGTTCTTTCATCCTAAGCATCAGTCCGTCTTTTGTAATGCCGGCATTATTAACGAGAACGTCGATTCTTCCGGTTTCATCAATAATTGTTTTAAAAAAATCAGTAACCTGTGTATCTGATGCTACATTTACGCGTATCCCCCTTGGAATACCGCCGGATTTGCGTATTAAATCAGCCGTTTCTTTGCCGGTTGTTTGCGGGGAATTAAAGTTGAAATAAATTCCTGCCCCCGGCGCTGCAAAGGCTGCACAAATAGCACGGCCGATACCTTTTGAACCGCCTGTTACCACGATTGTTCGTTTTATGTTGCTGGTCATCTATCTTTAAGAAAATCCCTGAAAAAAAGATACAACGCTGTAGATGGGACTTCCAAATAACTCATTCATAATCGTTTGAAATGATTGATAAGTTATTTTTCTCATACAGTGGTGATTCATTAACATGAAAAGCTTTTTAATGATGCCATCACATTTATTCAGATTTTTCTTTTATATTTTTACCCCTATAAACACCGCATTCCGGACAGGCATGGTGCGGGAGTTTTGGCTCTCCGCATTCCGGGCAGGAGGAGACTTGCGGTGCCCCCGTTTTTTGATGTGTTCTCCGTTTATCGCGCCGTGATTTGGATACTTTATGTTTTGGTACTGCCATGATTTTCTCCTAACTATTTAATATTTATAATTATTTATTTAACACGGAATAATTTTTAATTTTAAATTTAATATGTTAAATCATATATATTGTCAAGGGAATTTGATCAAGCGCAATATTTTGTTTGTTGTATTTACCAGATATTTATGTTAAATCTATAAACTTTTTAAAAAAGAACCATGCCATGCTTTTTATGGGAAGGTAAATCCGTCAATATATTTTCAGGACGGGTTTTTAAAGAATAAAGTGTTTAATTATATAAGGCATTAAAATAATGAGTAAATCTATTATTGTCACCCGGTTTCCGCCCAGCCCGACCGGATATCTGCATCTGGGGGGGGCGCGGACGGCTATTTTTAACTGGCTCTACGCCAGACATATGAACGGACGGTTTATTTTGCGCCTCGAAGATACGGATATGCAGAGGTCGACTAAAGAATCGGTTGATGCCATATTCGAAGCCATGGAATGGCTGGGGATTGACTGGGATGAAGGGCCGTATTATCAGTCAAAACGATTTGATATTTATAAAGACCATATCGATCGCCTGATTACTTCCGGAGATGCCTATTATTGCACCTGTCCGCCGGAACGACTGGAGAAAATGCGAAAAGATGCCATGGCAAGCGGGGGCAAACCAAAATATGACGGCACCTGCCGTGAAAAGAATTTAAAATGGCAGGAAGGTGCAGTGGTTCGTTTTAAATCCCCTTTAAGCGGAACGACGGTGGTGACGGATAAAATCAGGGGCGACATCGTTTTTGCCAACACGGAATTGGATGATTTTATCATTGCCCGCAGTGACGGTACTCCCATGTATAACCTGGCTGTTGTGGTGGATGACATTACCATGAAGATCAACACCATTATTCGCGGTGATGATCATATCAGCAACACCCCCAAGCAGATTCTGCTGTATCGGGCGCTGGGATGCGATGTTCCCGATTTCGGGCATGTGCCCATGGTCCTCGGGCATGACAAGTCCCGTCTTTCAAAGCGGCACGGAGCCATGTCGGTTACAGCTTACCGGGATATGGGATATCATCCGGATGCCATGTTGAATTATCTGGTTCGTCTGGGGTGGTCCCATGGTGACCAGGAATTTTTCACCCGCAATGAGCTGATTGAAAAATTTAATTTAGAGCACATCGGCCGGTCAGCCGGAGTGTTTAATCCGGAAAAACTCCTTGCGCTAAATGCCGAACATATTCGGGCGGCCTCAAATGAAGATCTTGTTTCCCATGTAATGCCGTTTTTCAAGGAAAAAGGGATTAACGCAGAACCGGATGAATATTTACAGGGTGTTATTGAAACGTTAAAGCCCCGGAGTAAAACATTTGTTGAAATGGCGGATGGCGCTCAGTTTTATTATCAGGGCAATATTATCTATGACGAAAAAGCGGCGGCTAAGTTTTTAAAGCCGGCGCTGATGGCACCCATGAAACAATTGGCCGAAGCCATTGACCAGACGGATGAATTTGATGAAAAAACACTGGAAGATATTTTTAAACAGGTCATGGCGGATTCGGACCTTAAATTCGGCAAGATCGCCCAGCCGGTTCGGGTGGCGCTCACAGGAAAAACCGTCAGCCCCGGCATATTTGAAATGATGCTGGTTCTTGGTAAATCAAAAGTTATTTCAAGACTTAATGCTGCTGTTCAATTCATGGAAAAAGCAGCGGCTGCCGATTAACAGAGTAAAAATTTGACTTGACACCCAAATATTGCTAAGTTATTGACACAAATTATTTCCTGAGGGTTAGTGTAGCGGTATCACGACGGGTTCTGGCCCCGTTAACATAGGTTCGAATCCTATACCCTCAGCCAAAATAAAATAAAGGGGTTATCGTTTGCCGGAGATAACTCCCGCCAAATAAGGAGTGCATTATGATCATACGGAAAAATATTATCTGTGTATGGTTTTTTCTGGTGATTTTAATCTTTGTGCCGGCATGTTCCTCTCTGATGATGCCCCCCATCATAAAGGCGACTGATTCAAGACAGCTCGGGCAGATAAATCGGCTTGTATCGGCAGGTGTTGATGTGGATACGGCAACCAAAAAAGGAATGACGCCTTTGTTTGCGGCATCTGCAAAAGGATATGACAGAATCGCCGCGAGCCTGATTGAAAAAGGGGCAGACGTCAATGCCGCCGTAACAAACCCCATCAAATATAACGACCTGAAACTGGCTCAATGGACAACGCCGTTGATGGCGGCCCTTTGGGGACAACATAGTAAAATCGGGCATATATTGATTGAAAATGGTGCTGATATTTCCCGGACAGACGATAATGGTGTTGGCGCGTTGTTTATCGCTGCAATGCAAGATGACCGGCAGATGATAAACGTCTTGATCGAGAAGGGGGCGGATGTCAATGCCGGAACCACCACTGATTTTGAACTGGATGGGGGAATGGTATTTGCCGGAACAACGCCGTTGATGGCGGCCCTGGCATGCAGGCAAAATGAAAATGCATATATTTTAATTGAAAATGGTGCATCTGTAAACGCCAGAGATGACAATGGCAGAAGTGTTTTGATGATTGCTGCGGAAAACAGCGGCGTGGATATGGTTAAATTTTTACTGGCAAAAGGCGCAGATCCGGCGTTAACAATAACCAAAGATTTTATTTCCAACGGCCTTCCGACATTTGAAGGTGCAAATGCGCTGATGGCTGCGGCCGGTGCGGGGAAATTCAACAGTGTGTATGAATTGCTTCGGGCCGGGTCGAATGTGAATGCAACCACCAGAAACGGGGTGACAGCGTTGATGGCTGCGGCTGCCAGCGGACATCTGGCGGTCACAAAGCTTTTGGTTGGCATTGGCGCTGAGGTGAATGCACGCACGACTGAACCATATAATATAGGAATTAAACCTATAGAAGCTGTTCACAAAGGGACCACCCCTCTTTTGGCGGCATCTTCGCATGGACATGTCAGAGTTGTTGAATTTCTCATCGCAAACGGCGCTGACGTGAATGCCGAAGATGATTTTGGAATGGATGCGCTTTATCTGGCTTCCGCAAACGGGTATTTGAACGTGGTGAAAATATTAATCGCAAACAATGCGGACGTGTATAATACCCTGTCCGGATCGACAGCCCTTGTTGCCGCAGCGCATGGTGGTAATCCGTATATTGTTGACCTTATCAAGGCCGCCCGGAAGAAACGGGAAAGACAAAAAAGTCAGGAAAAGAAGCCGGCGGACGAAAAATTAACACGACTCTGGAAATGACAGAACCGGTTTTCTAAATTTATTTTCCAACCAGAGTGCAGACCATTTCAACCGCTTCTTCCAGGGAAACACGGCTCATATTGATTGCCAGATGATACTGGCCTGGATCATTGTAATTTTTTTTACCAAATTTGCGATAAAGATTGACACGTCTTTTTTCTCCGCTGTCAACGGCCGCTTCTGCTTTTGCATCAGTCAATTTATAATGCTGGTGCATAAATTTGATGCGGTCCGGTTTATTTGCGACCAGGAGAAGATGGTAGACCCCTTTAAAATCCGCCAGAATATATTGTCCGCCGCGTCCCGTGAGTATGACATTGTCTTCTGCTGCCAGCCTGGTCATCACGTCATTTAAGGTTTGAATATAGATTTCTTCGTCCATATACCCCCTGCCTTCGCCGGTCAACCGGTCCATGTAGCCACGTGAGAGCAGACTTGAAATCATTCTTGAAAGCGTACCGCCGGCAGTTCTTTCCATGGAAATCACTGTATTTTTGGAAACCTTGGCTTGTTTTGCGATTGCCTGGATGATCTGATCATCTAGAAAACGGTAATTTAATTTTTTAGCGATCATTTCCCCTAAGGTTTTTCCTCCGGCCCCGAATTGTCTTGATATGGTAATAACAGCCATGAATCCTCCTTTTGAAATTACACTTAAAAAACAGTCTATCATAAGCGGAATCGCTTATCAACGAGATTTAGCCACCGAAAGGCTCAATCCCGCTCAAAATTGATTTTTACGATTTCGGGCAACATTAAAATTTCAAATGCGTTGATCTTGAACAAAACTCCGGGCGTGCATTGACAGGAAAAAATATTTCTGTCATGTAAAATATTCTTTTAATCCTTAAAGCCAATTGTGAGAAATGTGGACATGAAAGTTGCGCTAATTGCTCCCCCATATCCCTTGGAAGAGGCGCCGTCGCCCCCCCTGGGCATTTGTTATGCTGCAGCGGCCTGCGAAGCGGCAGGCGCCGAAGTTGAAATTTTTGATTATATCGTCAGTGAATATACACATAAAAAGCTGTGCCGCCGGTTGGATGAATTTATGCCGGATGTGGTGGGTGCCACATCCGTGACCCTGAATTTTCCAGCCGGGGCTGAAATTATTCAAACAGTCAAACAACACAATCCATCGATTATCACCATCATGGGTGGCCCCCATGTGTCATTTAATGCGGAAGAAACGTTACGGTACTTTCCGGAAATCGATGCCATTGTCATCGGGGAATCTGAGAATACATTAATGAAATGGCTTCCGGCGGCAAAAGACAGGTCAGCCTGGCATGATATCAAGGGGCTGGCGTTTTTGGATAATGACGGGTTTGTTACCACCGGCCCGGGCGAGTTTACCTGGAACCTGGATTCACTGCCGCTGCCGTCCCGTCATTTATTGCCTTTGTCAAAGTACAAGGCACTGGGTTTCCCGATCAGTATAATTACCAGCCGGGGGTGCCCTAATAAATGTATTTTCTGCCTGGGCAGAAAAATGGTAGGTTTTAAGGTCCGGTATCGTGATCCGGTTCTGGTCGCAGATGAGATCGAATCTATCATAGACAATGGGTTTGAGCGGATCAATATTGCCGATGATTTGTTTACGGCAAATAAGAAAAGAGTGAAGATCCTTTGCGAAGAGATTCTAAATCGTAAATTACAGTTCGGGTGGAGCGCGTTTGCCAGAGTGGATACGGTTGATGAAGAAACCCTGGAGATAATGAAAAAAGCCGGGTGCGATGCAGTCAGCTTCGGTATTGAATCCGGGAATCCGGAAATGTTAAAGCGGGTAAAAAAACGGATTACTCTGGATCAGTCCAGGCAGGCCGTCCGTGCATGTAAAAATGTGGGGATGCTTGCCCATGCTTCATTTATGGTTGGTCTTCCGGGAGAGACACCGGAGACGCTGAAAGATACGCTAAATTTTGCCCGTGAGCTGGATATTGAACATGGTTTTCATTTTCTTGCCCCATTTCCCGGCACAACCGTCAGGGAGCATCTGGAAGAATACGATCTTGAAATATTAACCGATAACTGGCCACGATATGATGCAAATACGGCCATTGTGAAAACTTCACATTTAACCCCCCAGGAGATGGAAGACTTTGTTACCATGGCTTACCGTCCCATCATAGAACGGTGGGAGGCCTCAAAGCAGCGATATTCCGAAGGCACATGTACGCCGGAAGAAAGCCTGGCGGTAGAGAGTGAAACACGGCTGCAATTGATTTATCATATTTTGTCAACCGATCTCATCGAAGAGATCGGTCATTTTCAAAACACGGAAAATGATCCCGTCAGACAATTAAGCGATCGGATCGCTGAAAAAACAGGCATTGATGAGTCCTTTGTGCATCGCTATCTTCAGTTATGGGTTGGAAAGAATTATTTAGCCTGCGCAACAGATGATGGACGTGCAAGATGGTTCTGGATGCCGAATAATCTTCCCAGATAAATATTGTGACAACAGTTTGGGTATGTTATTATCTGAATTACTTATTTTGAAGAAGAAGTCACATTTTATATTGGGGGTGAGAAAAAATGAAAAAAACGATATGGCTGGTTATCCTTGCCATTGCACTATCTATGTCCTTCGGGTGTGCGTCAAAACTGGTTAAAATCACTTCAAAGCCTTCTTTTGCGAATATTAGTATCAATGACTCATATATTGGAAAGACACCAATGTATCATCAGTTTTATGATTACTGGTATCCCTGGCCTATGAAAAAAACGGATGATTATATGGTTTCCGCCAAGTTGTCGGGATATGATTCGGATGTTCAGATTTTTCTGGAATCCCCGCATATTGCCGATATCAGTTATGTGCCTGATTCGATTTTTTTTCAATTAAAAAGGCCGGAGCCCAAAGAAGATACAGGTGAATAATTTTTCTAGCATATCCAGACAATTTGGTCACAATGATATTATAGATGCGTGGTGGTCCCTGACGGTAAAGGGTATGCAACGGATTGTTTGCGTGCTGGCACAATGTTCGGGAATGGGCAACTTGCAGCTTTCCGGGCGTCAGCTTAGACTGTTCGGATGATTAATTGAGATCATTATAAAAAAATAAGTTTAGACCTGAATTTTGCACGAGACGGATTTCATGCAAAATCCAGGTTGGAAAATAAAACGGGAGATCAACCATTAGACAAGCGGGACGTTGATGGAGGCGCAGCGTCCCGTTTGTTTTATATTGCTGTGATGGTTTTTTTAAAAACTATCAGCGCTGCATCTTATCGTGTTTTATAAACAGCAGGGCTTCAAATATCATCCATATTTCCAGGATAAATACAATCACGCTGATGATAAACAGCAGCCAGT
>JAOZOL010000620.1 GCA_029933295.1 Desulfobacterales bacterium
GGAGGGACAGTTGAGGACGCGCCTTGAAGGGTTCTTTGAGATGATCGGGAATTAATCTTATGGAAAAAACAAAAAAATCAACAAAGCGCTTAAAAACCGCCAAAGAACTGCAAAAAGTTGTAACTGATTATTATCTTCAATGCATATCCGCCAAAGCCGAAGGCAAACCCGTGGGCTGGATGCCGCCCATGAACGGCGCCATTGAAATATTTTATGCCATGGATCTCCAACCTGTCTTTCCGGAAAACTGGTCACCCATATGCGCGGCATTCGGCCTTACACCGCAAAATTTCGAGGTGTCGGAAAACATGGGTTACTCAAGGGATCTGTGCGGTTACTTAAGAAACATTATTGGTTATGTAAACGGCCTGATGAACGACAAAAATTCTCCTTTCGGGGGGTTGCCTGAACCTGATATCCTGCTGACGCCCGGTGGCGGCTGTGTTCCTGTTATGAAAATTTTTCATGCCCTGGAAAAAAGATTCCCCGATGCAGCGGTCTTTTCAGCCGACCTGCCCCAGGTGGCGGTGGAAGATATCGAAGAACACCATGTGGCATATGCGGTTTCTGAAATGCATCGTCTCATCGATTTTTTAACGCAAACAACCGGCCATCAGATGGATTATGAAAGGCTTAAGGAAGCGGTGGTACTTTCAGACCGTGCCTGTGAACTCTGGGATGAAATCATGTCATTTCGGTGTCATATTCCGGTGCCGTTTTCAGCTGCTGAAATGGGGATCATGTTTGTCATGGTCACCTTGCAGGGCACACAGACCGCAGTCGATTTTTTGACCCGCGTTAGAGATGAGGTCAAAGAAAAGGCGGAATCCAAAACCGGCGTTATCGAAAATGAACAAATACGCCTGTTCTGGGACAACATCCCCCTGTGGTACAATATGGGTTTGTTTAATTATTTTGAAAAAGCAGGCGGTGTAGTGGTTGCGGAAACCTATTCTGCGGCCTGGTCCTTAAGGCTGGATGTAAGTGACCCGGTCCGGGCCCTGGCCATGAAAAGCCTCATGTCCTACCCCCTTGTATCATGTGTTTCCATAGACAAACGAAAAGAAATGGTGCTAAAAGCCTGCAGGCAATATCATATTGACGGCGTAGTATTTCATAGAAACAAATCATGCGTTCCCATCACCCTTGGACAGATGGAGATCAAAAGGGAACTGGAGACCCAACTCGGCATACCCTCTGTAATCATAGACGCGGATCATATGGATGAGCGCAATTTTTCAGTGGCCCAGTTTCAAACCCGCGTGGATGCGTTCATGGAGATGATAAAGGATAGAAAAAATGATCTGCAATGACATATAAATTT
>JAOZOL010000193.1 GCA_029933295.1 Desulfobacterales bacterium
TACTTATATTCAGAAACAAAAATACCCTTTTATTGTTCCATCACGCTGGTGAAAACCATGGGCTTTAATTCAAGACTTTCAATTGCTACTCATTGTTTCCTTCTCCCCTAGGGAGAAGGTGCCAGAAAAGGCGGATGAGGGGGCTGTTACTGCTCTGAGATGTGAGAAATAGTTCGGCCTCATCACGCAATATGGTCTCTCCATCCTTAGAGTGGAGATCCTTCCCAGTCATGGTAACGACAGTCTGATAGCCATGATAGTGTGAGCTACAATATCTTACCCTTACCCATGTAACCATTTTTCAAGCTCAGCGACGGGAAGCGGCTTGCTGAACAGATACCCCTGACCTTCATCACAATCATAATCTTCAAGAAACTTTTGCTGTTCTTGTGTCTCAATCCCTTCAGCAGTGATCTGAAGATTCAAACTATGCCCCATGGCGATAACCGCTTTGATGATGGCTTCTCCATCGGGATTTTCATTAATATCCCACACGAATGAACGATCAATTTTAAGACGATTGATCGGCAAGCGTTTTAGATAATTCAAAGAAGAATGACCCGTTCCAAAATCATCGATAGAAAATTCGACGCCGAGGGCTCTGATCTGCTGCAACACAGTAATCGATTGTTCAGGGTGATTCATAACAAAACCCTCTGTTATTTCAAGTTCCAGCATAGAGGGCGGACAGCCGGTTTCTAATAAGATCCGCTCAACGACTTCAACCAAATTGTTCTGCTGAATTTGTTTTCCTGAAAGATTGACTGCAATTCTGCGGAGGCTGTAACCATTTTTCTGCCATGTTACAATTTGCTCACAGGCGGTTCTTAATATCCATTCGCCCATCGGAACAATCAGACCGGTTTCTTCACTCAGCGGAATAAAATCATCGGGAGGAACAAGACCAAGATCTGCATGCTGCCAACGCACTAACGCTTCAACTGCAACAATCTCTCCTTCCGGCAGAGTCACTTGGGGCTGATAATACAAAACCAGCTCATTGCGTTCCAGTGCGTGTCGCAGCTGTGTTTCTAAAACAACCTTCTTAATGGCAGCATCAGTAATATCGGAAGAATAGAGCTGATAACAGTTCTTTCCACCATTTTTTGCCTTATACATTGCGGCATCAGCATTTTTTAATAATTCTTCAATATCACTACTTTCACCGGAAAACTCGGTTATCCCAATACTGGCGCTGATATAGAGTTCATATCCTCCAATTTGAAATGGTTTTTGCAAACTATCGATAATCTCTTGAGCACGAGTCGCTGCGTCATGAATTGAATTTATTTTTTGCAGGATCACAACAAATTCATCACCACTCAAATGGGACACAGTATCAACCTCACGGCTATGCAGACGCAGTCGTAAGGCAACTTCTTTAAGAACCTCATCCCCGGCATTATGTCCAAGGCTATCATTAATCTTTTTAAAATTATCCAGATCAAGAAAGAGGATTGCCCCTTTTTCTCCTTCTCGTTTTGCATGCTGAATAGAGTGTTCCAAGCGGATATGAAGCATCAAGCGGTTCGGCAAACCGGTCAGCGGATGGTGATGGGCCTGATACTCAAGCTGTTCTGTGGCCTGCTGAAGCGAGGTAATATCAGAAAAAACAGCGACGTAATTCATGGTCTTTCCATCTTCATCCAAAATAGAGCTGATGGTTAACAGTTCTGGATAGATACGCCCCGCCTTATTCTTGTTCCAGATCTCTCCACGCCATGTCCCTTTTTCAGCAAGAGACTTCCACATCTCAGCATAAAAAATCTTGTCGTGACGGCCAGATTTTAACAGCCTTGGATTTTCACCTAAAACTTCCGCCTCACTATAACCCGTGATTGTACAAAACGCCTTGTTAACAGCCAGTATGGTTCCACCCTTATCGGTGATTGTAATTCCTTCAATCGTACTTTCAAACACTTTGGCCGAGAGGCGCAATTTAGCTTCCTGCTCGGTTTGATCAGTAATATCTTTAGTACGAGAAACAACTCCACTGACAGTTCCATCTTCCTCAATATAAGGGACAAGAGAAGTATCCATGTGCCGTTTGCCCATCGTGTGATAGTCAGCCCAAATTTTAAAACTGATTGATTCTTTCTTCTCAAAGAGTCGATCGTAAAAATTCAGATAGTATTTGTAGCGTTCAGCACCCACAATTTCAGAGGCATGCCTGCCAACAATTGTATCGTAGTCAACATTAAAATAATCGGCATAGACACGATTAGAGGCGAGCAAAATATGATTGTGATCATAAAATGCAACCAGATCTTTAGAGGTTGAGATGATCTGTTCAAACCTTTTTAGTTCCTGAAGCTGTTTCTCTTGTTCTGTCACATCAGCAGCAATCACCGCACAGCCAATAGTGTTGCCATCAGCATCGTGAACGGGAGAATTAATCCGATTAAGAATGACGCCGGAATCAAGGTAACGCTTAGCGCTAATCGTTTCACCCGTGCGCATCACATCTAAAGTCGGGCAAACTTCACACCTTTCGTGCTTATTCCAAAAAACTTCATAACAATATTTTCCGCTATAATGTGGATCAGTAACCCCATACGCTTTTTTGGCAGCATCGTTTAGTAACTGGACCTTTAGATCTTTATCGATAAGAATCAGAACATCACGCAGGCTGTTAGTGACCTCCCTAAAACGTTTGTCACTTGCCCGTAATTCTTGACGAATCACGCTCTTTTCAGTCACATCTTCCATGTGATGCATTGAATAAAGATACGTCCCTTCACCATCATAAATAGGAAAGGATTGAGATCGGAAAATTTTGTCATCGACAACGACATCCTGCTCTTGAAAAGAGCATCCGATATTCTTCCCCTGAGTCAAATCAAGGCATCCCGGCAAAGGGCCTTCCCGTTTTGGGAAGATATCCCAATAAAAACATCCAAACGCAGCTTCAAATGAACATTCAGCTAAAGCAAGATAGGCGTTGTTCGCTTTAATAATCCGTCCTTTTTGGTTATGTAAGAAGATGGGGAGAGTAACCGAATCAAAAGCATCAGACCAGAGCCTCTCAGACACCTTCAGCTCATGTGTACGTACAGCAATTTGATCTTCCAATGATTCATTGAGTAAGAGAATTTCAGAATGGCTTGCTTGGAGTTTTTTTTCAGTGTGCTGAAGGTCAAGGATCATTTTTTCCTGGTTGTTCTGTAACCTTAAAATTTGGCGAGCAATCAAACTGATAAGAAAAACAACGCTAATAATCGTTGCAACAACCAAAAGAGCTTTTGTTTGTAGACTCGACTCTTCAGCCGCCGCAATCTTCTTCTCAAAGCGTTGTAATTCCACATTCGTGTCATAGGCAAGCTTGTTTGCATTCTCATGCATTCGGTCAAATTGCGCACGAATCTCTTTTGCAGAAACTTTCAAATGCAAATCAGGAGCACCAGACAGGATCATCGACCCCTCATGGAGAGGATCATTTCGAATACAAATAGTATCGACAATTTGATGGATTTTTTCCTCTAATGTCACTAATTGTGGCCGCAGAATTAAAACCTCGAGATTATATTGCAGATTCTGTTGGGGGAAATAAGAGATGGTATAAAGCGAAGTCTCTTTATCCGGTAGATTTAACGCTATCTTTCGAGTGAGAGTGCCCCCATCTGAAAGGATATTCAAGGTGTCATGGATTTCATCTATGTGAGTTTGGATATCAGTCAGGAATAAGTTTTGATTGTTCTTTTTGGCAGAATACATAAACAAATAAAAGGAAGTTTCAATCTTCTCTAAATCTCCAGAGATAACCACCCCGAGGTCGCGCTTAGCCCTTATATTCTCGGCCTCATGATCCATCTCCTGTTTAAATGACGAGAAGTCACTCTGATAAAAAATGAGGAGTGAGAACCCAGCTAAAACGATGCAAAGAGTTAAAAATACCGGCAGTATCTCACGCACGAAGCGATTGGAACGAGGGGTCATCAGTTAATCCTCCAATCCATAGCGCGACAAAATAACTTGCCCCTCTTTGGAGCTGATCCACGCCATAAAGCGTCGGGCTAATGCAGGATGATAGGATGTTTTCAACAAGCCAAGAGAGAGTGTATGGGGAGGAGCAATTGTGTCATCCAAACGGAGGATATCAATTTGATTGTCTCGAGCAGTAAAAGTTGCTGCCGACCAGTTGATGGCCAAATCTGCCTGATTTGCACCCATTGCTTGTTCGATATCTTTTGAATCAGTTGCCAGAAGAATCGCTTGAGTGATTGCCTCTTGGTAAATCCCTTCAACACTGAAAATTAATCGAGTTTCTCGACCGATCGATCCACTCTCTGATGTCCCTAAAATCGTCCGATACTTACCATTGATAAAATTATTTAAATCTGCTGAAATATTTAACGGGTTCCCTTTAGCAACCAGCAGGACGGCACGATTCACACCAATAGGCTGTGAAGCGACAATAACCCCCTCGGCCCGAAGCTTTTCGATATAGCTTTCGCTGCCGGGTAAATATAAATCACCGACCTGGTTGATTTTGATGCTGCGATATAAATTGCCAGAGCCACCCCTGATTATTTTAACCGTACAATGTTCATTTTGCTCAAATATATCGGTAAGTTGACGAATTGCCGGAGCCATGGTCGTTCCACAGTAAATCAACAATTCTTTTTTGCTTGTATCGACTGGTAGCGATTGTTTTTCGCAAGCGAAATGAAGACAGCAAAACAACAACAGAATCAATATCCCAAGGAGTTTCTTGAAGTTAAAAATCAATTCTTTAGATTTCATCAAATCCATCATCCGAGATCTGGGATGTTTGAATTGAACATCTCCAGTCCATCTCTACCGTTGTGAGCAATGACAATGTCGTATCCGTAATCTTCAAAAAAGGCTTTCATATTGTTGCAGATCACCACTTCATCATCGACCAGCAAGATACGGTGAATTTTATATTTTTGATCCCAAGACTCGTTGGACGCTTTTAGTTCCCCCGTGGCAGAATAATGGTAAAAATAGTTCCCTGGTTCTCTTTAGATTCAACCTTAAACTGGCCTTGGTGGTGTTTTACGATAATAAAGTAGGATACTGACAACCCAAGCCCGGTACCAATACCCACTTCTTTGGTCGTATAAAATGGCTCAAAAATCCGTGTTTGAATGTTCTCTGGGATGCCTGATCCATTGTCCTTGAACTTGAGAGTCAGAACCTTTTCGTCAGCATCTGCTGTTATCGTGATCTTCGG
>JAOZOL010000194.1 GCA_029933295.1 Desulfobacterales bacterium
CCAGCATCATGTTAAATGATCAATCCATGGTCCATGAAGACATGCAGTTTTTTTTCCAGAATTTTCCCAGACTTTCACATCCCATGGGGATTCTGTCTGCCATGGTCAATGCGCTTAGAAGTTTCTATCCGGAAATAATCGAAACGCAAGAGGATTTTGAAAAAGTATTCATCCGCCTGCTGTCAAAAATTCGCACCCTGGCCGCCATGTCCTATAAAATATCCAGGGGCCACAAGCTGATTTATCCGCGCACGGATTATACGTATTGTGCCAATTTTTTAAACATGATGTTTGACAGCCCGGTAAACCCATACAGGCTTGACAGGGATATGATTAAAGCATTGAATATATTTTGGATTCTACACGCCGATCATGAGCAGAACTGTTCCACATCTGCGGTCAAAACAGTGGGAAGCGCCAGGGCAAACATTTATGCCTCCATATCCGCAGGGATTGCTGCATTATGGGGCCCCCTCCACGGCGGGGCAAATCAAAAAGTGATTGAAATGCTGACGGATATCCACGAAAAAGGGGGCGGCATCAAGGAAGTTGTTGAAAAGGCAAAAAACAAGCGAAGCCCGTTCCGGCTGATGGGCTTCGGGCACCGGGTTTACAAGACCTATGATCCCAGGGCTAAAATCATGAAAAAAGTGTGCCACAAGATACTGCCCAAGCTGAAAATTAATGACCCGCTCCTTGATATTGCCAAACAACTTGAGGAAGTCGCTTTAAACGATCCGTATTTTATTGACAAAAATCTTTACCCCAATGTGGATTTTTACAGCGGTATTTTACTCAGAGCCATGGGCATCCCGACAAAGATGTTTCCCGTTATGTTTGCCATCGGCCGCCTGCCGGGATGGATTGCCCAGTGGAAGGAAAACATGGATGACAGAGAACAGAAAATTACCCGGCCCAGACAAATTTATACGGGGCCGAGTAAATCACCGTATGTTCCGATTTCCAAACGAGGACTAAAAGAAAAAAACGAATAAATATCTGAAATAACTATTTTTACGCCGCTTTTTTCCCTCCTCTGGTTATTTTTTCACGCAGGTTGACATATTGAACCATTGCCGACATTGCTTTTGCAGCCCTTACGGGACTGGGCAGAATCGCAACACCCTTGTCCTGAAGATTTTTTATAAATCTGTTTTCCCGTGTATAAAAAGAAAACCCGATAAACGGTTTTGAAAATCCTTTAAGCAGATCCGCCACTGTTTTACTCTGATCATCTATAAAGACGCCGGTCTGTTCGACCGCTTTTTCACCGGTTATACCAAAACCTTCCATTGCCCGCTGGACAGAATGATCCGGCATCAGAAAATATATCAGCACCGCATCGGAATCTTCGTCTTCCATAAGCACTTTTGGAATACTCACATAATAATCCATGGGGTTTTTAGAATAGGTGATGTCAATGGGGTTATTGGTGCTGCCGGTGTGCGGAACATAGGGTGCCAGTTTTTTACGTGTATTTTGTGAAATCGGGTTTAATTTAAGCCCTTCCCGACAGCAGACATCAGCTGCAACCGCGCCGGGTCCTCCGGAATGCGTCTGAATAATCACCCGGTTTCCCTCAGGCTTCGGGCACATGCCCAAGCACAGGCAAAAATCAAACATCTCTTCAATGGACTGTGCCCGAATCACGCCACTCTGACGAAAAATGCCATCATAGAGCTTGTCCGGGCCGGACAATGCCCCGGTATGTGAAAATGTTGCTTTTTTCCCAGCCTCGGAGCCTCCCACATAATAAGCGACAATCGGCTTGTGCGGGACAATGGATCTGGCCATATCAATAAATTCCCGGCCGCGCCGGATTGTTTCAATGTAGAGGCTGATGACTTTTGTATTCGGACATGCGCCCAGATATTCCAGACAATCAACCAGATCGATATTCGCCTCATTTCCCACACTGATACCGGCTGAATATCCCAACCCGAAATTTGAAAGATAGTCAAACATCTGTGTAACAAAGCTGCCGCTCTGGGAAGCCATGCCGATAAACCCGGAAGCCTGCTGATAAGGAAAATAGGTCGCATTAAACCGGTGATGAGGGTTAACCACTCCGATACAATTGGGCCCCACAAACCGCATGCTGTATTTATCAGCAATATCACATATTTTTTTTTCAAGGGCGATGCCGTCTCCGCCGACTTCCTTAAACCCGCCGGAAACGATAATCGCATGCTTTATTCCTTTTTTCCCACATGCTTCAAGGATCTCAGGAACCAGGTTTGTGGGCAGAACAATAAAAGCCAGATCCGGTACAACAGGCAGATCCATGACCGAGGCATATGTTTTCAAACCCATCACCTGGACTTCTTTGGGATGAACCGGGTAGATATCACCTTTAAATCCAAGCGCCTTTATGGATGAAAGCAAATTCGTTCCCATGGCGGCAAACCGGTTCGATGCCCCGAACATAGCGATATGTTCCGGGTTCATTATGTGATAAAGAGCTGTATGCTCAATGGATTTCTGCATATTTAAATCCTGTTCTCCGGAGAAAATACAACCAATGCATCCACTGCTTTAACACGGCCGTCCTGGTTAACCTTTAATGGATTTATATCGATTTCAGAAATTTCCGGATGCTCAAGGCCGATATCCCCCAATGCCACCAGGCACCGGCAAACGGTCTCCAGGTCCACCGGCAGTTGCCCCCGAAACCCGCTTAGCATTGCCTGTGACCGCAATTCGCGCATCATGTCCATAGCCTCAACGAGATCAAACGGGGCAACCCGAAATACCGTGTCATTGATAATTTCCGTCATAACCCCGCCAATGCCCAGCATCACACAGGGGCCAAACTGGGGCTCACGATTTAATCCGGCAATCAATTCTCTGATACCGGGAACCATCTCCTGAACCAAAATCCCTTCAAGCTCAACCGTTACGGATGATTTAATCCGTTTGTATGCCAAAAGCACCCCATCATCAGATGTGATGCCCAGTTCAATACATCCGGCTTCTGTTTTATGCATCAACTCCGGGCTGCAGGCTTTCATTGCAACCGGATATCCGATCTTTTCCGCAGCTGACACCGCATCCGCCGGATGACGAACCAGCAGTTCTTCGGTTACCGGAATATAATACTCGGCCAGCAGCTTTTTGGACCGATATTCAGACAATGCGTGATGACTTTCGCCAATCACGGATTTATTTTTAACTTGCATAAGAATCCTTGCGCTATACCGGCCCAAACAAAACCACAGGTTCCCTGCCCGTCCGGCAAATCAATTTCTTGTTCTCCAGATATCTCAAATGAGAAATGGCCTCACCCGTGGCAAACCATTTTTGTGCGACCGGAAAATCATCCCAGGAATCCGCTTCAATATCCCACTTCATTTCCGATGCCACCTCAAAGGCAGACAAATTGGGTTTCTGAGTTAAAATGTTCATGGCTTCCGCTATCCGAAGTTTATGGTGGTGTTTTAATTCATCAATCCGTTCTCTAAAATTATCAAACAATCTCCGATGGCCTGGAAGCACCTGTTTGACATCAAGGGAATACACCTTGTCAAGACTATCCATATAATCTTTTAGCGGATCGCCATCATCCCACCAGCACTGAATGTTAGGCGTAATATCACCCAGGATATGATCACCAGCGATTAAAAATCGTTTTTCCGCCTCATATAAACAGGTATGACCCTGGGTGTGCCCGGGAGTCTGGATACAAGTGAATTTGTAATCTCCGATTTCCAATATGTCCTGATCGTTTAATATGCTTAATGCCGGCAGCCATTTGCTTCCGTATTTAAAGCCGGGATGCTGGTGCAGGGCGGAGCGGAGAATTTCCTCGGGAAATCCGTTTTTTGCCCCATACTTTATCATCGGCTCAAAGCCCTGCCAGTTTTCGATAATTTCCGTGTCAGGACGATTAAAATAGATCCTGGATTGTTTTGTGGCCAGTTCCCCCACAAGCCCGAAGTGATCGGCATGAAGATGGGTAATAAAAATGTCTACACTGTCAGGATTAATATTTAATTCTTTCAATCCGTCCATCATGGCGGTTTTACATTCATCCCGGTTAAGTCCCGTATCGATGACCAGATTTCTTTCCCCTCCTTTAATAACATATGAATTCAAATACTTCAGAGGACTCTCCGGCAAAGGAATTTTAATTCTAAATAAATTTGGAAATAGTTCTTCGGCCATACCTGCTCCTGTTTTTGAGTAAAAAATAACGAACGCTCACTCTATTTTTAAACAAGGGGCTATTCTACATAATCAGATTTATTTTTCAACCGGTTTTATTTTATTGGATTCAACTTCCTGAAAAAAATCCTAATAAACAAAGGGGAAAAAGCACGATGTCCCCCGGAACCGTATAAAGGTATCTTAATTTCAACCAGCTGACTTCTTCTTCATCACGATTGAGCCAGTTTAAATCAGAATCCGAGGAGATGGACACCCATCGTTTTCCTTTTGATTCATCTTTATCGGAAACCGTATAATATAATTCACGATATGGATCATCGTTAAGGATCAAGCCATTATTGACATGTTCTTGTTTAAAGGTCTCTTCAAACAGCGCAAGCTGCTCCTTGCACTCAGCCTTTAAATTTCTGTCGCTAACAAATAAATAGACCGGTGAGACTGCCTTGCCCCTTTGTAACGGTTCCCGAAGGATCGCCATTTTTTTTCCCCCCGTGTTATCAAAGGGGATAAGAATTTCTAAAATTCTGCCGTCACCGTCGCCTTTTAATATTCCGCCAAATTGATAGGTACGGTAAGAGGTCCAGTTCAGCCGGGTTTTCCCGACATAGACGCCGGTGTTAATTTTTAAAGACAAACAGTCTTGTCCGGGGTCTTTAAATTCATGAAACGGAGAACTTTTTTTACGAATTTTATCTCCAAGCTTTGCCGTCAAGCAGCAACCCGGCAATGCATACATTATGAAAACCCCCAGAATCAGAGGCCATACACTAAATTTTATTTTTTTCATCTTAAAATCCCCCTTCAACATAGAGTTGAAACACTATTCCAAAATATTTGATTGTTTTTTTAATGCGAAAAATTTTATATCAAATTCAACGCTACACCACAATAAAATTTAATTCATAATTTCAGAAGATTATATAATTGCCCCACAATAACTGAATTAAGGTTGAAACTTTTTAGCTGATGCATTAATTGAAATAGAAACACGCGCCATTTTCCCGCAAGAAATCAAA
>JAOZOL010000621.1 GCA_029933295.1 Desulfobacterales bacterium
TATGATTTTATTTAAAAACAACGAAGAAGGCGCTCATGTTTTGGACAAGGAGGATCCATTGTCTTGTTTTAGGAGGCGATTTTACCTTTTAGCGGGTAAGATTTACATGGATGGGAATTCTTTGGGACTTTTGTCTCGGGATGCGGAAGAGGTTTTGTTGCGGTCTATTGACCAGTGGAAAAGTTTGGGTATTAATGGTTGGCTGGATGCCGAACCTCCCTGGTTTTATTATGCAGAAGAGCTGGGCAGGAGACAGGCTTCCCTGATAGGAGCTATGCCGGAAGAGGTAGTGGCTACATCTTCTACAACTGTGAACCTACATACTTTGGTAGGGACTTTTTATCATCCTCGGGGAAAAAAGACAAAAATCCTGGCAGATGAGCTGAACTTTCCTTCTGATATTTATGCCCTGGAAAGTCAAATCAAGTTAAAAGGACTTAATCCTCGGGAGAACCTGGTACTAGTTAAGAGTCGGGAAAATCGTTTTTTGGAAGAAGAGGATATTGTTGAAGCCATGAATGATGAGGTGGCCCTGATTCTTCTGCCTTCGGTCCTTTACCGTAGTGGTCAATTATTAGATATGGAATATCTGACTCGAAAGGCGGGAGAAAGGGGTATCCCCATAGGTTTTGACTGCAGTCATTCCGTAGGAGCTGTTCCCCATTATTTTGACCGGTGGGGCGTAGATTTTTCTTTCTGGTGTAATTATAAGTATATGAATAGCGGACCCGGGGGTGTTGCCAGCCTGTATGTTAATAAAAGGCATTTTACTGAAAGTCCTTCCCTGGCAGGATGGTGGGGCTATCGTAAGGATAAGCAATTTGATATGTCCCTGAAATTCGAAAAGGCGGAAGGTGCCGGGGGATGGCAAATCGGAACCACTCATCTCCTGAGCTTGGCGCCCCTGGAAGGTTCTCTGAAAATATTTCAGGAAGCAGGCATAGACCGGGTAAGGGAAAAGTCTTTAAAGCTCACTTCTTATCTTATTTTTCTGTTAAATGAAAGGGGTTTAACTGCCCCTCCTTATAATTTTCGTATTGGGAGCCCCCTGGAAGAAAAACGTCGGGGTGGACATGTAGCCATAGAACATGAAGATGCTGCCCGCATCAATAAAGCATTAAAGGATAGGAATATTATTCCCGATTTTCGTTATCCTAATATCATACGATTGGCCCCTGTGGCTCTTTACAATACTTTTTATGAAGTATGGAAGGTTGTAGAGGCACTACAGGAGATCATTGACAGGGGGGAACAGGAAAGATATGGTCAGGTCAGGGATGCCGTTACTTAAAAATCAAAAAAAACAAGGGGACGGTTGT
>JAOZOL010000622.1 GCA_029933295.1 Desulfobacterales bacterium
GCACCAATGGTTTGATATCGAAAACCGAGACCACTTCTTCCTATCGTCATGTGTCATCCGGCATTCTCGATAAATTTCCCGAGGTGATGAGTATGTTGTCACAGGAAATTGGCCAGCAGCAACAACAATTTCAATTCTCGCTTGAAAGCAAAGTGGACAACCCGGAAAGCACGATGATGTTGTTTAACCGGCAGTTTGCTTTGGGGGAACAGGAAAAGCAGGCCGTTGAATGGGGTTGGATATTTGAAGCTGGTGAAACCATGTATAATATTGTCAATGCTTACACCAAGGCTTCACAGTATGATGGTCTGCCGGCGGAGAGTTCACACAAGTTGCAGCGGGTTGGTGGCCAGATATTGGGGATGGTGAAGGCTGCCTAAGTGGCATAAATGAATAAAAACTTTGATGAGACCCTGGCAGAAGTCAGGGTTTTTTTGGTGAGATCATTATTCTTTTTTGTTGTCATTCAACACCTGGCAAACATAATCAATATTTTTATAACCATATTGTTCTGCAACAGCCCGATATTTCCTATCCATCTGTGCATCCTCTGAAAAATGGGCAGCGAAAAAATTTCTCATCTCCCCATTGACATGTTCCGGCATTATAAACTCTTCCTCTGGCAAGCCAGCGAAAAAATCTCTCATCCCCGCATTTATTATATCAACGTACCTAATTCTATTGGACAGTGTACATAGGCATACTTTGTTAAAGTCTACGTAAATTTTTTTTGGGTCTCTATTATAATATCGCGGGAAAAGTGGCAACTCCAAGCTCAACTCCCCATCTTTTTTTAATTCCTCCAAGTAAGAACCCAGCGGCATTTTGCATCGCAAAAATCTTTTTTTTACTTTGGTTTCCTCTCCGATTTCTTCAATAAAATCATCTAGTTTCAATGTAATCAACTCTCTCCTTTTTACACCGCAGCAGTAGGCCATCATCATCATTTCGTAAAGCCCCGGATAAAACACACCTGCTTCACGGGCATCGTCAAAAAGTTTTTTTAATGTTTCGGCATTGATTTCTGTCACAGCCCAACATACCCCCCTAACTTTTTTCAACTTTCTTTATTTCTTTTCATAACAAAATAAAAAAAATCAACTTTAATGGAAAGGAAATTGTAATGGAAACTTATTTGACCGTCAAACAATTAAGCAACATGATCAAAATGGCTCCCCAAACCATCTACAATAAAATTCATAAAAATGAATTTCAGCTGGGGATTCATTATCTAAAACCTTCACGAAAAAAAATTTTGTTCAAAGAATCAGCAATCACCAACTGGTTGAATGGCGGACAGGAAAATCAAATCGCTGGTG
>JAOZOL010000623.1 GCA_029933295.1 Desulfobacterales bacterium
GGAATTGATGAATAGTCTTGACTTTTTTGCAAAATAATGCAGAATGGTCGAAGCAGTTGGGGGTATTTTTTTATGAAACGATTGCAGGCGCAGCATCTTATCCGTGATCTTAAGAAAAAAATGGTCTTTCTGACCGGGCCAAGACAGGTAGGGAAAACTTGGCTGGCAAAGGAGGTCGCCAGGTCATTTCCGGAAAGCCTTTATTTAAATTATGACAGTGTTGAAGACCGAAAAATCATTAAAAATGAGGCGTGGCTGGACAAAACCGAACTCCTGATCCTTGATGAACTCCATAAAATGAAGGGGTGGAAGAATTATCTCAAAGGTGTGTATGATACTAAACCGGATCATATGATGATTCTGGTGACCGGAAGCGCAAGGCTTGAGGTTATGCGCCAGAGTGGGGATTCTCTTGCCGGAAGGTTTTTCAGGCACCGGCTGCTGCCATTTTCGCCCGCGGAATTGAGCCGGTTGAAGGAGCCGTTTCAGTTCGCGACATTCCTTGATCGCGGCGGCTTTCCTGAGCCGTTTTTGGCGGAAAACAGTGTGGATGCCGATCGCTGGCGGATGCAGTATATTGACGGCCTGATTCGTACCGATATCCTTGATTTTGAAAAAATACAGGATTTCCGGTCCATGCAGATGGTCCTCGATTTATTGCGGTCCCGGACGGGTTCGCCGATATCATACACATCCATTGCGGAAGATATTCAAATCGCCCCCAACACCGTCAAAAAATATATTCAGATTCTTGAATCGCTGTATATCCTATTCAAAGTAACGCCCTTTTCAAAAAATATTGCCCGCGCCATTCTCAAGGAACCCAAAATTTATTTTTTTGACACCGGCCTTGTTCAGGGGGATGAAGGAGCGAAATTTGAAAACATGGTGGCGCTTTGTCTGCTGAAACATGTCTTCACCCAAGTGGATTTTCTGGGCCGGCCTTGTTCTTTGCACTATTTACGGACCAAAGACGGCGCGGAAGTTGATTTTTGCATGGTAAGGGACAATCAACCGGAATTGCTCATTGAAGTGAAGCGGTCGGACCCCAATCCCGGCAGAGCGCTTGTTAATTTTCATAATCGGTACGAGATACCCGGCATCCAGCTTGTTTTGTATTTGAAAAGGGAACGGAAAGAAAAAGGTATTGAGATTCGAAGCGGCGAGGCATATCTCAGTTCGATAGAGGATTGGGGTCAAACCTTGATTAGTGATTAACAGTCTGGAACACGGATTGTGTATGTATTTTCAAGGATAATTTTTTCGATTTGATTTTAATTTTGCTCTGCTCGCCGTTTAATCACAAATCAAGGT
>JAOZOL010000624.1 GCA_029933295.1 Desulfobacterales bacterium
TAACTAAGAGCGTTTTATCATTCGTCTCGCCCGTAACGGTGCCGGGATGATAGTTTTCTTCCAAAAAATACCAGTATCACAATTATTATTTTTTTACAAAGCGGGATGATTGATAAAACGTTGTTGAACTGAGCCGCGGGTTCTTGGAAAGGATTTACTTCCTATGGGGTTTGTTTTCAACCTGTTGAAATATAAAAGAAAATAGTGAATTGGTAACCGGTACAAAGATGCACAAAAGGCTGGATGTCAAAGATATCTGATTTTTTCTCATGAGTATTTGCTTGTTTCCGTGACATAGTGGGGAAAAACAACTTTTTTGGTTATTTGCTGACTTTCCAGCCGGTAAAAGACGCAGTTGTGCCGTGAGTAATGGAAAAATAGAAAAATCAGGTTACTGACAGCAGGTGATTGTGATCAGCTGCTGTCAGGCAGTAGTATTGCTCGACATACCATTCGTCCCTGTTTGCATTCGGGACAGAGAAAGATGTCTTTGCCGGTTAAACGTAAAACTTTTTCCTGTAAAGTTTCCTTGATGAGAGGCTCAATTTCCATGGCGATACCAATCAGTCTGCGAATTAAAAGAATTGATTTGCGCCGTACCGTGTTGGCCAGAAAGCCGTAATATCTGATCTTCATGAACCTGTGCGGCAAGATATGAAGCAGAAAGCGGCGGATAAACTCACCTGCTGGAAGGATCATCTTTTTGCTTTTGTTATTGTTTTGTCGATCTTTATATTCGAAGATGATTTCATTATTATCAATTGACAAAATGCGGTGATTTGAGATTGCGACGCGGTGAGTGTAACGACCCAGATATTCCAGCACCTGTTCAGGACCGGCAAACGGTTTTTTGGCGTAGACAACCCAGTTTTTTGCTTTTGCCTGTTGGAGAGAAAAGGCAATGTCTTCTGGTTGGGACAAAGTACTGAGGTTTTTTTCGATCGCGGCCAGATAGCGTTTTTTGAACTCCTTTGCCAGTGAATCTGTGCGGAAAAGAAATTTACTGTTGGCCGCGTGCCAGTGCCGTTTGTCAAAACTAAGAACCCCGGCAGGTACCAGACAATGCAGGTGAAAATGGTCGATGAGCGTCTGACTCCAGGTATGGAGGATAGTTAATACTCCCGGCACTCCTTCAAGATGCCACTGTGGATCGGCAGCGAAGGCACACAGGGTTTCGTTGACTGAAAAAAACAAGGCGTTCAGCAATACTTTACGATTAGCGAGAATCAGCCGGTTAAGGATATGAGGAATAGTGAAAACGAGGTGAAAATAACCGCAGGGCAGTAATTCCTGTTTTCTCCTGGCGAGCCACT
>JAOZOL010000625.1 GCA_029933295.1 Desulfobacterales bacterium
ATTAAAGCAAGTTTTGGGGATCAATCGATATTGTTTCCCGGAGATATTATGAAAGAGGCTGAAAAAGAGCTTGTTTTAAGCCAAAAAAATTTACACGCAGACATCCTGCTCGCGCCTCATCACGGCAGCAAAACATCCAGCACTCCCGGGTTTTTAAATTGTGTTGATCCGGAAATAGTCATCATTTCATGCGGCAAGCAAAACCGGTTCGGCTTCCCGGCGCGGGCTGTTCTGAATCGTTATGAAAAATATCGAATGAAAATATTTCGGACGGATTTAAACGGGGCCATCATGATATCCACGGACGGTCATCACATGCGCATCACACCGGTTTCTGGTGAGGGCTGCTCCCTGTTGAAATGAACAGATGGTTCGGTATTATGATTATTATTCGATCCACTCCAGAGAAACAGGCCTGCGGGGTACAGGTTTGTTGTGTTCCCTGACCTTTGGATAGCCTACACATACACTGGTTACCAGTTCGTAAGGATAACCAAACCCCAGCATTTTTTTTATGGCAGGCGCATATTTATATGTACTGGCAAGAAATCCGATATAACAGGTGCCAAGCCCCAGGGAATGAGCGGTAAGGACAAGATTTTGAGCGGCAATGGCCACATCAACATCCGGATTGCTGATTCCCCGTTTATCTTTGAGAATATGGATGACAACAGGGGCATTAAAGGTTATCCGCCCCTTTTTCTTTTTCATTTGTTTGATTTTATTCATTGCCGCAACAGGTCGCTGATCCCATTTATTAATCTGGAAAAAACTTAAAATGGATACGAAAAGTTTTCGCCAGAATTGCTTGCCGTTATACAGCCAAAGAATCATAGTCAATATTTTGGCGCTTGCCTCATCGATTTTATTGGAAAGCTCCCGGTCCGTCACCACAATGAATTTCCAGGGTTGCCCGTTTCCGGCGGACGGAGCAAACCGGGCCGCTTCAATGATCCTGCGAACCAATTCTTTTGGAACAGGTTTGTCTTTGAACATCCGGATGCTGCGGCGGTTGTAAATCACTTTTTCCGTTTCAGTCAGCTCAGTTGGTATATTACTGTTATCTTCAAGGGATGTTGTGTCCTTAATCGGTTCAGGAGATGTTATTTCGCCAAACTGGTCTTCCGGTGTCATATAGCGGCCGCCCAGCACCCTGTATTCTCCACGGACCTTAATGCTTTGTGAAGGACAGATCGCTTCACAATTATTGCAGCCGATGCAGGCCAGTTCAAGCTCGCCAAGACTTGTGCCGTAGGGTATTTTATTTATCACATCCCATTGAAGGCATGATGTGGGGCAGGCTTGAACACAC
>JAOZOL010000626.1 GCA_029933295.1 Desulfobacterales bacterium
TTTTCCTGGTCATCCTGCATGGGCTGGCCATCGCCGCCCAGCATGATGCGAGGAAATAGGTTTCTAAACCGCTGCTGTTTTTGGCTTTGTTATATGTTATGGCTTTTCAGCAATGGCAATCCAATTGTAGCCTTCACGTTGTTTTCTGATTTCTTCATAGGGCAGTATTCGCGGCCGGCCGGAATGGGGGTGGCCCATGATTCGAGAGGGCAGAGTGTCAACGCCGTAGAGAATATCGTCATCGAGTTCTTCGATGCCGGGATAGTTCCAGTCATCATAGATAGCAACAACCTTAAAACTGCATGAAGTTAAGAGCTTTTCCATGATTGCACGGGTGCGGAAATTGAGACCCCAGCTTTGATGGGGATCTGTGGGTGTACCAATATGCTGGATTATGAAACTATTTAGCGGCGAATCGCATCGCATACGTTCATTTGAAGATGTTACCAGAAGACGACCTTTTGATTCGAGTTGTCCAAAGACCTTTTTTAAGAGAACCCTAGCTAATTGATCCTCTACACCACAAATGATGCCGACCATTACTGCAAGATGAATTGGTCCTGAAAATTTTGTTAGAGACTTTTCGTGATATTGAATGGAATCAGGGTGTAATAATTTTTTATCACACAATTGTGAACATAAATGGCGACCGAGATTAAGTGCCTCTGTGTTGATATCGTAATTGTCAACTTGGATTTCGTAGCCATTTCCATTTTGCATGGCATTAATGAGGTCAAGGCCGACGCCGGAGCCGAGATTAGCTATTTTGAGCGGTTTATGTTAGCGGCGGCGTGAAAATGTATAAAAAGTGCCGGTTTGAAAATGCGAGCAAAAAAAGAGCTGTTTTTCAGGCAACCGGCGCTAGCCGATTGCCTGAAACAGGTTAATTTTAGTGAAGGACAAGCTGATCTTTCATCCGATAACTGGAACCTTCAATGAGATTTGTTTCGGAGTGATGCAGAAGGCGATCAAGGATTGCTGATGTCAAGGTTGCGTCGTTGTCGAAAATCTTCACCCAATGTTTATAAACCCGATTTGAGGTGATTATAATTGAGCCTCTTTCATAGCGATGGCTGATGACCTGGAAAAGGAGGTTGGCACCGTGTTTATCGATAGGCAGATAACCAAGCTCATCGAGAATAAGAATTTCCGGACGCAGATATTTTTTTAGTTCGGTTTTAAGCCTCCCGGCGGTTTTGGCCGCTGACATGGCATTGATGACATCTATGGCTGTGGTAAAAAGGACTGAGTGGCCTTTAAGACAGGCCTCGTAGCCCAAAGCGATGGCCAGGTGGGTTTTCCCAAGACCGA
>JAOZOL010000627.1 GCA_029933295.1 Desulfobacterales bacterium
TCTCCCACTTTATGCGGGTAATGCGGTCTTTCCATGCGGCTTTCGTGATGAAATCGGCGCATCCGTGTTCGTTTACCCACCGGTCGAAGAGGTGGACGGAGAGGAGCAGTTGATTGGCTTCACGTTCATCTTCCGGCAGTTTCAGCACGGCTTTGTTCGATGCGTCGGCCCAGGCTCTCATTTGGTCCACCGGGGTATTCCACACGATCCGCACCACGCCTTTCCACATGTCTACCAGTTCGGCATCGATGCTGCTCCAGTCCTTCTGCCTCTTTTTTGGCGACCAGTCCTCTTTGTTGAGGAGGTCTGAGGATTCAAGCTCATGGCCAAGCCTGGCATATACGGTCCCGATGAGGATCTGGCAGGTTTTCATTTTATTCCCTCAATTTTCTCAAACTTATACACAAAAACATAGGGGTTATCTTCCCATTTATGACCTTTTTTTGATGTGGAGTTCCATAGATTCTTCCATAAGAATTTACGCTGTTGTTTCCTGCTATATTCTGATAACATGTTTGGGATTGGATTTTTTATCCCTTCATACTGAATATCCATATCTGTTATATCCTGCAATTCCTCGACACAAATATTAGTCACTTTTAGAAATATGCGAGCGTACTTTTTTGGCATGTGGATAGAAGGTCTCTTAGCCATGTATGCAGAATCGTATGAATTTTTGTGTAAGAATCTTTTTTTTGCACCGTCAGCAACATATTCAACCTTACTCCCCCAATCTGTACTATAATCACCACACGGCAAAAGTGTTGAATTTAGCTCTTGTAGTATAGTCTCCCGTACATAAATAACATCTCCTTTTTTATATATAGATGCAAACGATATGAATTCTTCAATGGTTTTAAATTCATTCCAAAGCATGTGTCTGCCTCTAATAGAATACTTATACTCTTCTTCTGGTTGGATAGTCATTTCATTTTTAATAACTCTCCTTGTCTGAGTCTTTCGTCCGCTCAAAATAGCATTAACCATTTCTGTATTGAAGAGTATTGGTTTTGCTATCTTTAGTAGTTGCTTTTTGCTTGTCATCTCAACCATCCTTTTTCTTTGTCGAATATTTGTGTCCATTCATGTTGATGCTTCAACAGCATCCAAACCTCTACTGGGTCTTTCAGTGGTCTAAATCCATTCTTTGGAGTTTCAAGATACACCTCTTCTCCATCTGTAAACACGTAACTTTGTCCTGTGATACCAAACCACTCATGGTTCCCCGTTTTCCTGCTTTTTGCTACGGCTTTAAATGTCATCTCTCCTCCTCAAACAGAAACGGGTTTATGTACGATAGATACCTGGCAT
>JAOZOL010000628.1 GCA_029933295.1 Desulfobacterales bacterium
TTCTACAGAGGCTGGTGTGTTCTTCATGTTCTGGATGTTCAGGACAGCAGACCCGCTAAAAATGATCTGTAGTAAGAGGGGAAAATGGGGAAAAATCTTGATGCTTTTGACAATCGTGCTATATTGTCACCAGATGAGGTTGCTCAGTTCCTGGGAAAAAGTGCTAGCTGGGTTTACAAGCACTGGCAGGAACTGGGCGGGGCGAAGCTCGGAGGCTCTCTTTTTTTCCCGGAAAAGGAGAAGCTATATGAGCGTTTATTTGGAAAAACGAAACAAAACGTGGATGTACGACTTTGTCCTACAGGGACAAAGGTACGTAAAGAGGGGGTTCAAAACCAAACGGGAAGCAAATCAGGAGGAAGCCCTCAAAAGAAGGGAGGTAAAAAAGGGCGAAACGACGCTGATGGAGTTAGCCGACATAACCTTTATTGAATTGGTTAATCGAAGGTTGGACTATGTGAAAAGTTATAACTCAGCCAGTCATTACAGGGATTATGTTTACATGGCTAAAAGGTGGGTAGCCGAATGGGGAGACATCCCTTGCCAGGACATCACACAAACAATGATTGAAAATTTTGTTTTATGGCGGAGTGAAGTTTCTCCTCATGTGGCCAACAAAGAAATTCGGTATTTGAGAGCAACTTTCAACTTTGGGATAAAGAGAAAGATTGTCAAGGAAAGTCCTTTGAACGGCATGGATTTTCTGCCAGTTGAAAAACGCATCAAGTATGTCCCGCCGGTTGAAGATGTCATTAAAGTAATTGCTCTGGCAAAGCTTGATGACCAGGACTATCTCTGGTCGATTGTTGAAACCATGGCCAGGGTCAGTGAAATTAACCGCCTGGTATGGGATGATGTCGATTTACAAAACAAGACAGTAACACTCTATACCAGGAAGAAAAAGGGTGGGCATTTGACACCTCGTAATATACCCATGACCAAAAGATTATATGAAATTATGAGCAGACGCTTTAATGAAAGAGATCAAAAAAAACCATGGGTATTCTGGCATTGCTACCGGAGCAGTAAAGAAGGTCATCCTGTTGAAGGACCATATCTCGACCGTAAAAGTATAATGAAAACTTTATGCAAAAAGGCAGGGGTAAGGTATTTTAGGTTTCATGCCTTGCGTCATCTGGGGGCATCACTGCTGGATAGCAGTTCCGTCCCCATTAGCACCATTCAGCAGATTCTAGGTCATGAAAACCGAACGACAACTGAAATTTATCTTCATTCTATTGGCAATAGTCTCTGGCAGGCAATGGATCAATATGAAAACAGTTGGGAAAAGTCCCACCAAAAGTCCCACC
>JAOZOL010000629.1 GCA_029933295.1 Desulfobacterales bacterium
AATTCTATCGGCGATTAATTCTACCTGATTGCTATTATTCACCACGATTCCCAAAGGCAGGTTATTGATATTAACAAAGTTTTTCAATGCCTGCAATTGTCGCTGTTTGGTCATGCTTCCCAACTTTATTTCAATAGGCAGAATTCCAAAAGGACCCTCGAGAATGAGGTCTATCTCGGCACCGTTTTTCGTGCGAAAATAATTATAGTTCCAATTTGTAACATCAAGGGCCTGTATCCCTTTGATAATCTCCTCCGTGATGAAGGCCTCAAATCCAGCCCCCACATTCGGATGATTCAATAATTGATCCCGGCTGTATACCCCCTGAATAAAATTAGCCAATCCACTGTCCCGGAAGTTGCCTTTCGGCATCTTGACGACAGATTTACTTACCTTTGTCTCATAACTCGGTAGATTTCTCCAGATATAGCTGCCTTCCGCAATTGCCAGATAATCTCGTACTGATTTCTCAGAAATATCCAATGACCTTCCCACTTGTGAACGATTTATGATGGTTCCGCTAAGGGCAGCCAGCATGTAAACAAAACGCTGATATTTGATTAAATCCAGCCTGGGGAAAAGAGTTCTGATATCTCTTTGAACATATATCTGGAGGTAGTTTTCCATCCAAACACCATGAAAACGTGCATCTTTTGCCAATATCGGTTCAGGATATCCACCCTTTAAAAAGGCATCCATCACCTGGTCATGAGAAACAGCAGGAGTAAGACCTTTCAGGAAATTAATCGTAGTGTTATTGATTTTTTGCCTGAATATCTGATAAAATTCAGGTAATTTCTGAGCATAAGTCTCATTTGTCTTGAAAGTTCCAAGTTCCACGATCCCAACCCGGCCGGCCAAAGTTTCAGAGACATTTTTTATTAATTCAAGAGAGCTGGAACCGGTAAGCAGAAACCGGTTCTTTCGCTGTCTGTCACGGTCGATGACGCCGCGCAGTTCTTGAAACAAGGCCGGGAATCTTTGGGCCTCATCAATAATAATTGAATGGGAGTGTTCTTTTAAGAAGAAATCAAAATCACGGGTGATAAAATCGAAGTCTTTGGCTCGCTCAAGGTCAAAATAGCGCCACTGCGGTCTGAGCATTCTGGCCAGGGTGGTTTTGCCACATTGCCGAACGCCAAGGATGATCACAACCGGAAAAAAACCGAGTAATTCACTAACCTTATCCGCAATATTTCGCCTCAAACCAATCATATTCGTACGATACCCACGAAATTCACTTATGTCAACCTATTTCTTCATGACGCATATATGTGATATCATCCGGCAATTGTTGACTTGTGTGGT
>JAOZOL010000630.1 GCA_029933295.1 Desulfobacterales bacterium
ATAGAATTCCTGCATTACCTGAGTTGAAATAACGCCCTGCATATCATTGGTTAATGATTTTAAAACCGCACGGCAAGTTGCCTGTTTTTTTTTGTCAAATTCATCCATGCAGTAGACAAGAATATTCGTATCAATAAAAATTTTAGACATCGTATAAATCCTCACGCTTCCACTGCCGGCCACAAGAGTTCAGACCGGTCCTGTCCATCAACTCAAAACATTCATCCATTTTTTGTGATGACCGGGCTTCAACCGTTTGTTCCAGCAGTTTTCGAATAAGGGCGTTTATGGATGTCTGATGTTTTTTGGCATATTCACGTCCTGCTTTTAATAATTTTTCATCCAAAGAGATTGTTACATTAGGCATATTGCACCTCTGAAAAATTAGATTTACACTTAATATGTGGACACTGATTATGTGTAAAGTGTAACCGACAGTCAAAATAAAATCAAGAAAATTTATTGACATCATGATGCATTGGCGATATGTTATGATGCATCATGAGAACGACAGTGAACATACATGACGAATTATTGCTCAAAACAAAGCAATTGGCACTGGAACGGCGCGAAACACTCGGCAGCGTCATTGAAGACGCATTGCGGCGTTTCTTGTCACAAAGCCCTCGCGTTTCGCGAACAGCACCCACCCGGCTCGCCACGTTCAAGGGCAAGGGTCTGCAGCCTGGAGTCGATCTGGATAATACCGTCGGTCTGCTGGATATCATGGAGGACCGATGATTCTTCTGGACGTGAACGTCCTTGTCTATGCTCATCGGGAGGATATGGAAGCGCACGCCGAATATCGAGCGTGGCTGGAGCGACATCTTGACGACGACCTCCAGGGATGCGCTGTTTCCGGGTTGGTGCTCAGTGGCTGTCTGCGCATCTTGACCCATACAAAAATTTTTAACCCGCCCACGCCCTTGCCGGAAGCCATGGCTTACGTTGGGCAACTGCGCGACCATCAAAACATGACGATCATTTCGCCGGGGACCGGGCACTGGCAAATTTTCTGCGATCTTTGCACCCGTGTTTCGGCGCGAGGTAATCTCATAAGCGATGCCTACCACGCCGCGCTCGCCATTGAATCCGGATGTGAATGGATCACTACAGATCGTGACTTTGCACGTTTCAAAGGTTTGAGATGGAGACATCCTCTTGAAATTGAATAGTTGAGGCTGTCGCTTTGCTCCATCATTTTTAAAGTGAGAATTGAATAGTGAAAATTGAATACTTATTGTAGTCGCTGCGCTCCATCATTTTTATATAATTGGTCTAATTCCTTAAGTTTTCACTATTCATTTT
>JAOZOL010000195.1 GCA_029933295.1 Desulfobacterales bacterium
ATGGTAATCGGTGTCAACAAAATAACATTCAGGTTGGCTGAATGCCATTCGCTTAAGGAGAAGCGAAAAATTGTTAAATCAATGATTGCCCGTGTTCAAAATAATTTTAACTCATCCATCGCTGAAGTCGCCTTAAACGATGTACATCAGCGGGCGGAAATCGGAATCGCACTGGTGGGCAATGATCGGCGAACAATTAATTCAAAACTTGATAAGTTGATTGAATTTATAGAAAATCTTCAATTAGCGGAAATTATTAATTCTGATATGGAAATCATAACCATATGAACAAAAAACCCTTTGCCAGGGCGGACAGGGTCAGCGGGTTGATCCATGAATCCCTGTCGCGGCTGATGCAAAAATCGATTAAAGACCCCCGGCTTGATTTGGTGAGCTTTACCGGTGTAAAAATGTCGCCGGATCTGAAACTGGCACGGATTTATTTTGTCATTTCCGGACGGATCGTAAACAAAAAAGAGGCCCTTGCAGGATTTGAAAAAGCAAAGGGATTTATAAAATATACCCTTGCACAGCAATTAAATCTGCGATATATGCCTGATCTTCAATTTTATTATGACGATTCAATCGAATACGGATTTCATATGGATTCCGTTTTAAAAAAAATAGAAAATGAGCATACAACAAATAATAGAATACCTGAAAAAGAGTAAACGCCTATTGCTTGCGTCACATATGCGTCCGGACGGAGATGCCATAGGGGCACTGATCAGCTTAGGAATCGCCCTTGGTGAATATAAAAAAACCGTCAGGTTATACAATGAAGGCCCGATCCCGGCCGTGTATCAATTTTTGCCGTCTCTTCATCTGATCAAGAATACAGTCGGCGATATCACCGAATTTGATACGGCGATAATTCTGGACTGTTCCGATTTGCACCGCATCGGCGAAGCAGCCACCGAAGTATCAAAAATTCCTGTAATCATCAATGTTGATCATCACATGACAAATAACCGGTTCGGCAATTTTCAGTTTGTTGATCCGGACGCTTCATCGACTGCGGAAATGGTTTACCGGCTGATCACCCAGATGGAGATCCCGATCAACACGGGCATAGCCTATTCCATTTATACAGGCATCATGGCGGACACCGGTTCTTTCAGATTCGCAAATACAACGCCGGAGGCATTTGAAATATCACATAAAATGGTTCAAGCGGGTGCTGATCCTCACAAAGTGGCACAACATGTTTATGAAACGACTTCTTTAAACAGGATTAAACTGTTGCATATGCTTTATGAGTCCATTGAATTATCCCCTAACGGCAAGATGTCGATTATGACACTGACGCAGAATATGCTGAATGCCACCGGGTCAAAACTTGATGATGTAAACGGACTGATCAACTATGCCAAACAGATCGAGAACGTCAAACTCGCAGTCCTGTTATATGAGCGCCGACGCAGCCTTTGCATAAAACACGGGAGCGATTTTCATGTCAGCCTCCGCTCGGACGATGGGGTTAACGTCGCGGCCATCGCCACTTCTTTTGGCGGCGGCGGCCATCAGAATGCAGCCGGGTTTGATATTCATTCCAAACTTCCGGAATTAAAAAGAACCCTTTTTCATTTTTCAAAAAATCTATAATTGATTTCAGGAGATTACTTTAACAACTTATAAAATGCGACATAAAACCAGTGGAATTTTGATTGTTGACAAGCCGCAGGATATAACTTCCGCACGGGTGATCAGCCGGATAAAAAAAAAATTGGGCGTCAGAAAAGCCGGCCACACCGGAACCCTTGATCCCATGGCGACCGGCGTCATGGTCTGCACCATAAATAAGGCGACGCGCCTTTCCCGATTTTTTCTTGACAGCCACAAAAGATATGAAGCGGTATTAAAGCTTGGTGTTGAAACAGATACGTTGGACGCCACCGGACGTATTGTCGCAACGCATCAGATTGATACGGTTTCTGAACAAGCCATACGTGCGGCCTGTAAATTATTTGAGGGTGAAATTAACCAGACACCGCCTATTTATTCGGCGCTGAAACATAACGGCGTGCCGCTGTATAAATATGCAAGAAACGGAACGCCCGTCACAAAGCCGCCCCGAAAAGTCTTTATATCATATATTAAACTTATTGATATAAATCTTTCCGAGATTCGCTTTGAAGTAAAATGTTCATCCGGTACGTATATTCGTACCCTGTGTGCTGATATCGGCAATGCGCTTGGATGCGGCGGACACTTAAAAGAACTCAAACGAATCGAATGCGGCGGGTTTGGCATCCATGAAGCGATGTCTTTAAATGAAATCGAAACGAAACCGTCTATAGAAACGATTCAGAAAAAATTAATTCCAATGACGGACGCCCTTTCCTGGATGAGGCAATATACGGCCGACACCGGTTTAATGGAAAAAATAAAATACGGGCAACCATTATCCTCAGCGGATATACCGGTTGAGCCCGAATCTTTGAGCAGTCCGTTTATCAAAGTTATTAATACGGATCACCGGCTCCTGGCAGTTGTAAGTCAGGATGAAAATAAAGGCCAATATAATTATTGTTGTGTTTTTCTTAATCCATAATATGATATGAACACTATTTAGATATGAAATGTACACATAGAGGAGGAAAAAGTGAATATTCCAGAGCAAAAAAAAGCAGAAACCATTAACCGATTTAAGCTCCACGAATCTGATACCGGATCACCGGAAGTTCAGGTTGCCCTTTTAACGGATCGAATCCTTCACCTGACCGAACATTTAAAAATTCATAAAAAGGATCACCATTCAAGGAGGGGATTACTCATAATGGTCGGCAAGCGTCGGCGGCTTTTAAATTATGTAAAAAACAAAGATGTCTACCGCTATCGATCAATTATTAAAGAGCTTGGTCTCAGGCGATAATCTCCCTTTTCAATGACTTGTTTTTATCCAACATATCGGCGTACCGGGATTACACACTTACCCTTTCAGGCGGCTTTTAGCATATTAGACTTTTTTTGCTCTATGGCTTTTGAACGTCGACCTGTTGTCAGGAGATAAAATGAAAAACGAAATTTCTTTTAATACCCAAATCGGGGGAGAAACATTAAGCATCCAAACCGGCAAGGTTGCCAGACAGGCATCCGGTGCGGTTATTGTTCAATATGGTGAAACCATTGTTCTTGTGACAGTGGTCTCCGCTAAAGATGAACGACCTGATGTCAATTTTTTACCCCTTTCCGTTGAATACCAGGAAAGGATTTACGCGGCCGGTCGCATTCCCGGAAATTATTTCAGGCGCGAAATCGGCCGACCGAGTGAAAAGGAAACCCTCACCGCCCGTTTGACCGACAGGCCCATCAGGCCCCTTTTCCCCAAAGGATATGCCTTTGAAACCCAGGTGATCGCCACGGTTTTGTCCATGGACAAAGTCAATGATCCGGATATTCTCGCATTAAACGGCGCATCCGCCGCGCTGATGATATCAGATATTCCTTTTGCGGGTCCGGTCGCATGCGTCCGTGTGGGACGTGTTGACGGCAAACTGATTGCCAACCCCACCATTGAGGAAAGAGAAAATTCGGATATCAGCGTGATTGTGGCCGGATCAAAGACCGGTATCACCATGGTTGAGGGCGGCGGCAACATTGTCAGCGAGGCAGAGATGCTGGAAGCTATTTTTTTCGGGCATGAACAATTACAACCCATCATTGACATTCAGGAAAAACTTATCGAAAGTGCCGGGGTTGAAAAACGCGTGTTTGTCCCCAAAGAAAATGATCCGGAACTGGTGGAAAAAATTGAGAACGCAGCCCATGCAAAAATATCAGAAGCAGTGACAATTCCCGGAAAAGTAAACCGCAGCAAAGCACTGTCTGCCCTCAAAACCGAAATTTTCGAAGGCTTAGGGGATGATTATGCAGAACGCAAAAAAGAAGTTTTTGCTATTTTTAAAGATCTGGAAAAAAATATCTGCCGGGACATAATACTCAAGCAGGGACATCGTATTGACGGGCGGCAATTTGATGAAGTCCGGCCGATCACCTGCGAAGCGGGCCTGTTGCCCCGTGTTCACGGCAGCGCCCTTTTTACCAGGGGCGAAACCCAGGTTCTCGGGGTGTTAACACTTGGCTCCGGGCCGGATGAACAACGAATCGAGACCTTAAAAGGCGATGAAACCAGACCGTTTATGCTCCATTATAATTTTCCGCCATACAGCGTCGGAGAAGTCAGACGGCCCGGCGGTCCAAGCCGGAGAGACATTGGTCATGGGTCTTTGGCAAGGCGGGCCATCGGAAAAGTGCTTCCTTCTGCTGAAGACTTTGATTATACCATCCGGTTGGTATCCGAAGTGCTGGAATCCAACGGATCATCATCCATGGGCACGGTATGTTCTGCTTCCATGGCATTGATGGACGGCGGCGTTCCCATTAAAGCTCCGGTTTCCGGTATTGCCATGGGGCTGGTCACCGACGGCGAACAAACGGTTGTGCTGTCGGATATTCTTGGAGACGAAGATCACACCGGTGATATGGATTTTAAAGTTGCCGGAACCGCTGACGGCATTACCGCTCTGCAAATGGACATCAAGATTCACGAACTTTCCAAAGACATTCTTGAAAAAGCCCTTGAACAGGCCAGGGCAGGGCGGCTGCACATTCTGAATAAAATGCAGGAAGCCATTAGTGCTTCTCGGGAAGAGATGTCGCCTTATGCGCCGAATGTATATGCCATTCAAATTAATCCTGAACGGATTGGTGACGTGATCGGACCCGGCGGCAAGATGATCCGGTCCATCCAGAACGAGACCAACACACGAATTGAAATTAATGACGCTGGCATTGTAAAAATAGCCGCTGTTAATAAAGAAGAAGGTGACCGGGCCGTACAAATTGTTCAGGATATCGGCATGGATCCTGAAATCGGCGCCACCTATGAAGGAAAGGTTGTTAAAATTACTGATTTTGGTGCTTTTGTTCAGATCAAACCCAAAACCGACGGTCTGGTACATATTTCAGAACTGGCAAATTATCGTGTCAAGCAGGTCAGGGATATCGTCAAGGAAGGGGATATCATGAAGGTCAAAGTGCTTGATGTCACCCGTGACGGCAAAATTAAGCTGAGCCGCAAGGCCCTTTTGACTGACGAGAAAAAACCGGAAAATAATTAATGGCGTCGTTAAAAG
>JAOZOL010000631.1 GCA_029933295.1 Desulfobacterales bacterium
ATCCCAGGCGTTCCATCATCCGCTGGCCCAGCTTCATGATGGATGGCTCATCATCTACAAAAAGAATGGTTTCGCTGCCCGTGGGAAGATCCATTGACGGTTCGGCCTTCACTTCCGGTTTTTCATCAATCTTTGGCAACAGGATGGAAAACACGGCGCCTTTTCCGGGTTCGCTGTCAACGAAAATCGTGCCATTATGGTTTTTAACAATACCGTGAACAACAGCCAGGCCCATGCCGGACCCTTTTCCCACGCCCTTGGTGGTAAAATACGGGTCAAAGATTTTGTCAAAGATTTTAGGATCGATTCCCGGGCCGGTGTCGCTGACGGTTATTTTGACATAATCGCCCGGGGGTAAACCCGGCTCGTTTTTGTCTGACGTGGTGTCTAAAATTACGGATTCCATGTTTACGGTAAGTACCCCGCCGGTCTGTTCCATGGCATGGGATGCGTTGATGCACAGGTTCATCATGACCTGATTGAGCCCAACCGGATCAGCCAAAACGGTTTCACCTGCGTCATCGATATCTGCGTAAATATCGATGGAGGCGGGAATGGTTGAGCGTAAAAATTGTATGGCGTCTTTAATAACCGGAACAATGGCGACTGGTTTTAAGTCCTGGTCTGTTTTGCGGGAAAACGCCAGAAGCTGGCTCACGATATTTTTTGCCCGAAGGCCCGCGGATTTGATTTCTTCAAGATTAAAATGGGCTGAATTTGCTTCCGGCACATCATCTAATGCCAGTTCCGTGTTACCGATAATGATACTGAGGATATTGTTAAAATCATGGGCAATCCCCCCGGACAGGGTGCCGATGGATTCCATTTTTTGCGCCTGGCGCAACTGATTTTCCAGGTGTTTTTGTAGTGTTACGTCAACAAAAATAGTGAGCAGGTAAGGTCCATCACCAAGGGAAACCAGCCGGCAAAACATGAGCTCGGTTAATACGGAGCCATCTTTGGTTATAAAATCCATTTCAAGCCCGTTGACCGTTCCATGCGTTTTAAATTCCGCTATGAACCGCTCTCTATCGGTTTGGGAATAAAATCCCATCTCGGTTGTGGTCTTTCCAAGGAGTTCCGACTTGTCATATTGGGTCAGTTCGCAGAATTTTTGATTGACATCCATCAACCTTCCGGTCTCCTTTTCGGTGAGCGCAATGGCTTGGGGCGAAAAATCAAATAGACTTCGGAATTTTAATTCATTTTCCCGCAATATCTGTTCCAAAAGCCTGCGCTCGGTAATATCCCTGGCAATGGAAATAATGGCACCGATTTTATTATCACGATAAATCGGCGCGCCGC
>JAOZOL010000196.1 GCA_029933295.1 Desulfobacterales bacterium
AATTTTGATGGCGTGATTATTTTTTGCTCTCCGGTTTGCCGGAAGCCCCATCCAGCACAATGACTACCCGACATTTTTTTAAAAAAACAAGATGCGCAGCATTGCTCCTGATCTTGGAAACGTCCGTATCACTGATAACAATCGTTGACGAACCGGGTGTTTTAATCCGTAGCCCCTTTACCATTATCGGGTTATTGCCCAATCGTTTAAATGTTTTTGCTGAATCTATCTGATCTGTGTATTCGCAAAACCCCCACCGGACGGCACACTCCCGGCTGGCATATTTTGGGCCATAAACCTCCTGATTCCTCTCATCTACCAGCTTAAGCAACATGGCCGGTTTAAAGATCAACCCTCTTGCATCAACAATCATACCGGTATACGCAGCCTCCTGGTCTGATTTGTGCTGTTCATTACTGATATTGATAGATTCGAGTTGGGTAATTTCATCCGGTAAAATAAGTTGAGCCAATTCCCCGTCAAGCCCCATACGAACCTTAACCGTCACCGACCCGTCTGTTAAATAATCCGTTTTAAACACAGGGGCATTATGCAGAAGCGTTTCAAGGCCACGCTGAATCGTATCTTTTTTTTCAACCATATCTCCAAGTGTCTGTGTCGCTGTTACCTGAAGTTTTTTTATGGTTTCCAGCAGGTTGGCATAAGCCGCCTGACGGGCATTTATTATGCCTTTCGTCCGGGCCTCCTGCACATTCACATTTAACAGTTTCGGAGATACGACTCCCACCCCCGCCACCTCGATAATCCGCCTGGACCAGTTTATCCGGCCATGCTCAAATTGCTCAACAATCTCCAAAGAGGCATCACCATATGCCAGCCCCGATAAAACAAACAAACACACTAAAAAAACCCCTGAAATCAACTTAAAATAAAAACGCATAATCCCCCTAAAAAATATATCTTACATGATCATAGATACGTATTTTCTATGAAATCAGTAAGCTGTACGACATCTTCCAGGCCGAAACAAGGCACACTGACCTGTATTTTTGCATCTGTCACAATGGCGACAATGGTATCGTTGTTGTAGCATAATGGCGGGTCATCGATCACGGAGCGGTACACTTCAATCTTTGGAAATCTTGATTTTTTGTATCCTTCCGCAATAATTACATCCATATCCGTTAAATATCTGCTCAAAGACGATAACTGATCATGACTGTCACCGGTTTGATTTTCATTTCTTCTGATCACGGCAAGCTGATCCGACGATGCCACAGCAACCGCATCCGCACCTGCTGCAAAATGCCGCCAGCTGTCCTTTCCCTTTTTATCAAAATCAGACCCATGGGCCGAATGTTTGACGGTTCCCACCCGAAATCCTTTTTTTTTTAACTCACAAATCAACTTTTCAACAAGGGTGGTTTTCCCGGCATCAGCGTATCCTATGATCGATATAATCGGCACCATTTTGTGGATCCTATTTTAAAAATGTGAACGCAAAATCATATATAATAATCAATAAAGCGGAGAAATTTAAAACCCTATTGATCATATTGTCAAGGGCAAAGCTATATATATGGTATAACAATATGATTTTAAAATCAATTCAATCAAAAAATATTTCTCAAGCAGAAATATCGATTCAAAATTATAAGTTCTTGATTAAATGAGGTGTTTTAAGTAAGATAATCCAAACTTGCTTTTTTTTATTCAAAAATACTACCGCATGAAAAGTGAAAACAACAACGGCCCTCAACATTCTTAAAACAAACCGAAAACTGGCAATCTGGCCCGCAATCATCGTCTTTCTCCTATGTGTATATTTTTTCATCATTCCGTCGTCCGGCACCCGGTCATCACAAGATGAATGTAAAAAAAATAACGGGTCGGTTTCCCTCAACCCCCTTCTTTCGCCGGACATAAAAAACCTGGGATCAGGATGGTGGGAGTCGTCCCGCTTTATTTATCATGATATCCCCGCCAGAATTCAATTTTCCCTCCCATCAGGAAACGAGAACCAATCAATTGAAATCATGAATGCATCATGGACTGAATTCAAACGTATCGGTGAAATCTTTAACCCTTTTAACCCTGATTCGGAGGTCGCCCGCTTAAATAATCATAAAAAATCATCATCCATCGCCGTATCTGAAGACCTTTTTTCCGTCTTAAACATCTCACACCGATTATGGCTTGACAGTAACGGATACTTTGACCCGACAGTGTGGCGAATTAAACGGCTATGGCAGGATGCTGTGACCAGTCAAAAAATTCCGTCGGAAAAACAAATTGCAAACACGTTGCAATATACCGGCTTTGACAAAGTGCTTCTTGCCGACAAATCTTTAAAAACAATACGGATGCCCGGAAACAATGTCATGTTTGATTTTGGCGGCATTGTAAAAGGATATGCGGTTGACCGGGTCCGCCTCCTGCTCATCCAAAGCGGTGCAACAGCAGGCCTTATTCAGCTGGGCGGAGAAATATCTGCCTTTGGCGATAACAATGGAAATCCATGGCGAATCGGCATCCAGCACCCCAAACAAATGGATCAAATCTGGGGAATTATTTCATTCAAGAACGATCTGCGCGTTTCAACCAGCGGAAATTATCGGCAACCGCTCCTTATAAACGGCCGGTCTTTTTACCATATCTTTGATCCGAAAACCGGCAAACCGGTTTCAGAAAAAATCCTTGGCGTCACAACGGCATCAATCAACGGAAAAAAATCAAATGCTCTGCTGGACGGGACAGCAACGGCGATTACGGTAACGGGTAGAACTGAAGGTATGTTGCTGGCCAAAAAATTAAAAATTGATGTGCTGATTCTCTATGAAAAAAAAGACGGTTCCATCGGGGAACTCATGTCATCAGGTTTTTCAAAACATTATGAGAAAAGCCCCTAAAGCCATAGAGAGTGACAAAAATTTTTTTCATAATATCATCATCAAACAATTCATCAAATTCCTTACGGCTCTGTCATCTCAACACAATCGCTCCAGCCTGATCACCCGTATACATAGTGGATGCCCCATGACCGGCAGCAGCCAGGATCTTATATAAACACAGATCTTCATTATAAACATTGTTATTGATATAAAAATTATGTTCGGCGCTATTGACAGTGTTATTTTTTTTTAGTAACAAGTTTTTTCAAACACACCACGACTTTTATCATTATGATTATTTATCTTCCAAATAACTAATTCATAATCTTTTGGAATGATTGATAAGTTATTTTTATCATACAGTGGCAATTCATTACCATAAAAAACTTTTTAGCGGATTTTCTGGAGGAGAATATGGGGCTGAAGCGTAAATTGATTGCCGGCGACTTTGCCGTTCTGGCGGAGATTGAACCGCCGAAAGGCACGGATATAGCTTTAATGGTGAATAACGCGGCAAAAATGAAAGAAGATGTGGCCGCGTTTGTGGTACCTGAAATGAGCAATGCCGTCATGCGTATGAGTTCCCTGGGAGCCGCAATGGTTCTGCAACAAAACCGGATGAAGACGGTCATGCAGGTCTGCTGTCGCGACCGGAACAGAATCGCACTTCAGGCAGACCTGCTGGCAGCCTCTGCCTGCGGCATTGAAAATATCATGGTGGTCACCGGTGAAGATCCCAGTTTCGGAGATCATCACGAAGCTGCCGCTGTTTATGATATCGATATTGACAGACTATTAAAAGCCATAAAAGGCCTTCAAAATGGCAGGGATATGGCCGGCATTGAGCTCTCCGGAGCCCCTGAATTCATGGTCGGTTCCATGGTGAATTCCGGTTTGGAAGGAAATGCTCTGGACCTGGAAATCGATGCCATGAACCGTAAAATTGATGCAGGAGTCCGTTTTTTTATCACCCCTCCCTTGTTTGATGTATCTACCATTGAACCGTTTATGAATAAAATAAATACCAGTGATATCCATATCATTCCAACTGTTGTCCTGCTAAAATCCCTTGGAATGGCCCGATATATGGCAAGAAACATGAAACATGTTCATATCTCCGATGACCTGATAAAACGGATCCAGAAAGCACCGGATAAAATTCGCGAATGCATCCGGATTGCCAGGGATACGATTTCAGCCATCAAAGAAAATAAATTCAGCGGCGCCATGATTTCCACCATCGGCTGGGAAGACAAGCTTTACGATATTATTCACAGAATCTAAATTTTTTAGGAGACTCGAATGGAGCTGACACCAGAACCTGCCCAGAATGAATTTAAAAACAATACAATCGGGGCAGCCTTAGTGGTTGGGGGAGGCATTGCCGGCATGCAGTCCTCGATTGATCTTGCGAATTCAGGATATTACGTTTATCTTCTTGAAAAATCCACCGCCATCGGCGGCCTCATGGCTGAGCTGGATAAAACCTTTCCCACCAACGACTGTGCCATGTGAGTGATTTCTCCCAAACTGGTCGAGGTCGGCCGGCATTTAAACATTGAGCTCAAAACCGGAAGCGAAGTTCTTGCATTGGAAGGGCAGTCAGGCAACTTTAAGGTAAAAATCCGGCAGAAAGCAAGATTCGTTGATCTTTCAAAATGTACCAGTTGTAATGAATGTACAAAAGTCTGTCCCGTAGAACTTCCAAACGAACAGGACAAAGGCCTCTCAACACGCAAAGCCATTTACAAAAAATATCCCCAGGCCATACCCGGCGCCTATGCCATCAGTAAAAGAGGGACCTCCCCCTGTAAGGCCACCTGCCCGGCCCACGTCAGCATCCAGGGATATATTGCGCTGATCAATACGGGAAAATACTTTGAAGCATTGAAACTATTTAAACAGGAACATCCCTTTCCCGGTGTTTGCGGCCGGGTTTGCCACCATCCATGTGAAGGCGCCTGTACCCGGGGCGATTATGATGAACCCCTGGCTATCCGGGAGCTTCACCGATTCCTGGCGGACTGGGAGCAGACTCAGGACACTCCTTATATACCGGAAATTCCTGAAAAAAGAGAAGAAAAAATAGCCATTATCGGTTCCGGTCCGGCTGGATTATCTGCCGCCTATTTTCTATCACTTCAGGGATATCAGGTGACCATTTTTGAAAAACTGCCGGTTGCCGGCGGCATGATGGCCGTTGGGATTCCAGAATACAGATTGCCACGCAATATTCTCAACAGTGAAATCCAG
>JAOZOL010000632.1 GCA_029933295.1 Desulfobacterales bacterium
TTTTTCTCAAAATCCAGCGTGGCAAAATAATCCGCCATGGTTTCTTCTCTTCTGATCAGTTCAACGGAACCGTCCTGCCGGAGGAGCAGTTCCTGGGGACGAAGTTTTGCATTATAATTAAATCCCATGGCATGACCGTGCGCTCCGGTGTCATGAATAATGATGAGATCGCCCATTTTGATTTTCGGAAGTTTGCGTTGAATCGCAAATTTATCAATGTTTTCGCAAAGTGATCCGACGATATCCACTTTTTCCATCGGCTGTTTTTCAATATCTTTTCCAAGCACGTCAATATGATGATAGGCACCGTAAATTCCGGGTCTCATAAGTGCTGACATGCAGGCATCAACACCGATATACTTTCGATAAATATCTTTTTGATTAATAGCTGTTGTGACCAGAACGCCGTGGGGCCCTGTCATATATCGCCCGCTTTCCATGTAGAGTTTCGGTGCATCGCCGTGCGCTTTTTCATACGCATCAAACAATTCAATTATTTCTTTAGCCATTATCTCAAGATCCAGGGGCTTATCGTCAGGCTCATAGGGAATGCCGAGTCCGCCGCCGATGTTGATAAATTCAAAATTGATGTCAAGCGCATCGGACAGCCAGGCCGTCAAGTCCAGCAGCATTTGTGCGGTTTCAACCATATATGAATAATTAAGTTCATTGGATGCCAGCATGGTATGCAGACCAAAGCGGGTCGCCCCAAGTTCAGTCATCTGTTTATATGCGTCGAGAATCTGATCATGGCTTACACCGTATTTGGCTTCAAGGGGGTTTCCGATGATTGAATTGCCGGTACGGCGGGCGCCTGGATTATATCGAAAAGAGATAAGTTCCGGGATATTCGGAAGCCTGGGGATCAGTGTAATATCATCAAGGTTTAAGATACATCCACCATCTGCAAATGCGGCTTTGAAATCTTCATCCGATGTATTATTGGATGTAAATATTATCTGTTCCCCTTTGGCACCCAGCTTGCGGCTTAGTATGAGTTCCGGGATTGAACTGCAGTCGAATCCGAAATCCATTTCTTTCATAATTGCCATTATGCCGGGATTGGGAAGCGCTTTTACCGCAAAGTATTCTTTAAATCCGGAAATGGAAGAAAAAGCATTTTTAATCGCATGGCCGGTTTTTCGTATGCCGGTTTCATCGTATATGTGAAAAGGCGTCCCAAAGTGATCAACAATACCGTTTAATACTGGAAACAGCCTGTTTTTAAAATCAGTTGACATGGGCATTGAATTATTTCCTAACCCGGATAAACCGGAAAAGTTAAAAGTGAACTAAAGTT
>JAOZOL010000633.1 GCA_029933295.1 Desulfobacterales bacterium
GGAATCTGTTGACATCTATGATATTACACCTTACAATATTAATATTCTACATTTTTGTAGAAATATTTTTAATTTTGTAAATAAAGACAAATGGGTTGAAAAAATGAAACAAGCAAAACAAAAGCAACCACAAATATCTGCACATGTAAGTTACGGGACGAAATCTTTATTGGATCGGCTTTCCCAGGCCCGGGGGCTGCGCAAGGCATTTGTCCTGGAACAGGCCCTTTTATATCACTTTCGCGCGCTCAAAGAATTGCCAGAAGAAGCATTTATTCCACCACGATTGGTTTTATCACGGGAGTCATTTGATAAAATAGTCGAATTGGTTGACAATCCTCCGCCTCCCACTAAAGCAATGCAGGAGCTTGTGAATGGAGTACCAGATAAGGCCGCTGCAAAAAAGTGACAACCGGAAAGCGTTTGAAAGTGGGCATGCGGATTTAGATCATTTTTTCAAGCGTTATGCCGGCCAAAACCAGTTCCGGCATCATGTCGGAGTCAGCTATGTCGCCACGGACGATAATACGATATTTGGATATCTGACCGTGGCAATGGGGAATATCGAGGTTGGCGAATTTCAGGAGAAAAAGAGCTTGCCACTTAATTATCCTTTGCCAATTCTGAGGTTAGGCCGACTGGCTGTGGATAACCGTTATCAGGGCCAGGGGGTTGGAAAACAATTGCTTCGATATGCCCTGATGCTGGCACTCCAACAAAGAGATACAGTGGGATGTGTGGGGATAGTGGTTGATGCCAAACCTGAAACCATTAAATATTATACAAAGTATGGATTTCAACTGATCGGGGAGCCCCTGGAAGGACAAATAAAGGTAAATCCGTCGCCTGAACCAATGTTTCTATCGATCAGAAATTCCATAATGAGATGATCGTCAGTCTTGACTGCGGTGGCATGGTACCGGTCTTCCCAGAATGCCCCATTCCGGTTTTTTCGGATATTGTATTCTCTTCCCGTTCTGCCGGCAATAAGCTGCATTGATTTTGGAATAACATTATTTTTACCGTCATACACCAGCAAGTGAATGTGATTTGACGTAACAGTATAATTCAAAATGCAGAGCCCAAAACGCTTTTTGGCTTCAAACAGCCAGTGTATCCATCGCTTTTTGTCTTTTTCGAATTTTAGAAGAAACTCTTTTTTATGGCATCGGTGAGTAATGTGCCAAACATAGCCTGGTAGATGATGTCGATTCGCGCGAGCCATTGATATTTATTTATGCCCTTTGAATTGCGGAATATCGGGATTAATAGTCGATCTTTCTTAAAACCATCTTTTTG
>JAOZOL010000634.1 GCA_029933295.1 Desulfobacterales bacterium
TAAACCATACGCTGTAATCGTTAAGCAATTGATAGTTCATCGATTTTTTATCAATTGCTTCAATTTCAGAAAGACCAAGATAGAATTCTTTATCATCCGATTTTCGTCGAACACGACCCGCAAAATCTTCTCCTTGAAACATCATCCATTTTGAACAAATTTCCTTTTCAATTTCGAGTAGTTCAAATATATCTGTATATGACGGTTGGTTTTTGTGGAGTCTTAAATATTCCCTTGGATCACCGGAGCCAATTACGTAGTATTCTTCCCAATGAAAGTCTTCAATGCCCGTGACATCACATGGAAGTTGCAGAGAGCTTGCAAGATTACAATAAAACTTGTCAAGGCAGTCGTTGAAGGTTGATTCTTCGTCTTCGCCAACTATTTCTGCAATGCGGATATTTTGTGTATCCAATTGCAACATGAGTAAGCTCCTTTTTTATGAAAATGGATTCTAGACGAACAACCTGCTGCATCAGTCGTCGTGCCGGGATATTAAAAGAAAAAACAGGCGACGGTTCCCGATCAAGTACACCCGTCGGTTCGTCATTTTATTCCCATTCAGGGTATTGTTCTGGGTTTTCTCCCTTGGCGTGAACCACCTTGGGGTATTTGACATCAGGGTTAGCCTTCTTGTCCTTTCTGGGCGATTTGGTGATTTGGAACATCCAGGAATCTCCAAAATCAAACAGGTAAAACAGCTTCATTCCCGACGGTAGAGGAAATACTTCCGATAGGGAAACATTCTCGTACTTCCTGAAGGGATCAAATGTATCCCAATTTGGTTCTCCGCCAACGAAGATAGTACGGTTGCGTGGTGTACGACCGACAAAGAACTCAAACATGTGAGAGTTGTCAAAATCTACGGCTTGCTGAATGGCGAAGTGTAGATCGAGAATGGAAGCTGTGGAGTCGATTTCGATAAGACGAATGCACTCCTCCATGGATAGACATCTTACACGTAGCGTTATGATCATAGAAATCTCTTCCTCTTTTGCCGAACGCCAAAGATAACTGGCACACTGCTTAATGATAAAAAATACCGGGAACCAATAACAAACTTAAAATCGATAATTTGCGGGCTAAAAAGTGTCCAGTTTATTGAATTGTTCGGCGGTTTTTGCCGATAAATTTGTTGTTGGAGAAATCAAAGAAACGTGGTCTGCCTTCGATTATTTCGTCAATTAGTGGATGTCCCCGATTTTTCCCTCCTAGCCATGAAATACCTTGTAGACACGATCTGTTTTTTATGGATGAGCCTCAACATGATGGGTTGATTTATAAGGTTGAATTCTCTT
>JAOZOL010000197.1:0-3888 GCA_029933295.1 Desulfobacterales bacterium
AAGCTTTTCATGGTAATGAGTTACCACCATATGATAAAAATAACTTGTCAATCATTTCAAGCGGTTGCAGATGAGTTATTTGAAAACTGCCGCCCCCAAACTTGGAGCCTCGACGTTTATTTTTGACAACAAGTCAGCACTTATGTAAAGAATCCCCGGAGCCGGACAGGCATGGGGAGGATGAAATAATGATAATACCAACATTCAAACGGGCATACACGGATATTTTAAACAACAAGTTCCTGCATATGGTATGTGTCATCACCATTGCGTTATCCGTCTTTATCGTTGCCGCATTTGCTCTTTTTTTTACCAATGCCACGGAATTGCTGGATGCCTGGCAAAAAGGAATCCGCATAATCACCTATTTAAACGATGATGTGACAGCTGCCCGGCGATCTGATTTAATTACGAAAATCCGAAAATTAAGCGGTGTGGCGGATATCAAATTTATTTCAAAAGATGATGCCTTTTCGGATCTCAAACAAAAAATCGGCCAGCAGTCTTCCCTTCTTGACGGTCTTGATAAAAATCCTCTGCCGGACTCCATTGAAATCAGACTGGCGGATTCTTTTCGAAAACTTGAAGACGTACAAAAGATCGCCCAGCAAATTGAAACGCTTTCTTCCGTGCATGATGTGGAATATGCACAGAAATGGCTGTATCGGTTCAATGGGATTTATAACCTGTTTAAAGTAACAGGGCTGGTTCTTGCGGGCATATTTTTTATTGCCACCCTGCTGATAATTGCCAACACCATACGGCTGATTATGTATGCGAGACGTGAAGAACTTGAAATCATAAGAATTGTCGGAGCAGATGAGGGGTTTATTAAGTATCCGTTGTTCATAGAAGCTATTATCCAGGGCTTATCAGGTGCTTTTATCGGATTGCTGGCGCTTTATCTGGCGTTTCAGTTTACAATACCGAATATCAAATCTGACGTGTTATTTTCTTTTTTTGAGATCCGTTTTATTCCGTTTGAATTTTTGTTTGCTATTGTCATATGCAGCATGATGATTGGATGGGTGGGGTGTTATTTTTCCATCAGAAAATTCTTAAGATTATAATCTTTGCTACCTGCTTGTGTCTTTTCATGGTTTTGCCCAAAAACGTGCTGAGCCTTGAAACCAGGGAGATCGGCAATGTAATTGTTGATCGATTGAATATGCGTATCGGTGCCGGAACAGGTTATTCCGTGATGAAAGAGTTGAAAAAGGGTGACCGGATTCAGGTGCTGCATCACGAAAAAAACTGGCTGAAAATTCTTCACAATGATGATGTCGGGTATATATCCGCTCAGCGGCAATACGTTAAACTATATACCGTTCATTCCCTCAGCGATGGAAATAAAACGGACCTGGATATTGCAAAAGCCAAAGCAAGGGATATTAACCAGAAAATAAATGAACAAACATCAGAATTATATTCTTACAACAGACAGGAAAAAGATGTTATCCGCCAATTGCAGAAAACAGATTTAACGCTTAATAACGTGAGACACCGGGCAGTTGCAATTAAATCGGAATTGGCCATTATATCAGACAAAATCAACGGCATGCAGCAGACTGTTAAAAACGCGGAAAGCGAAATTAATGCCGGAAAAGGATATGCCGTCAAGCGTCTGGTGTCTCTTTATAAATTAAATATGCTGGGGGAAATGAATCTTCTGGCTTCATCCTCGTCACTCTATGATCTGTTGAAACGAAAAGCAGCGATTGAAGAGGTTCTTAAATATGATTTTCATATTATTGAAGCGCTGGTGAAAAAGAAAAACAGGTTGACAGAGCTTCTTGATCGGTTAAATAACCAGAAAACGGAAAAAAAAATCCTGGAAAGAGATTATCAGGCGACCATTAATAACCTGAACAAAGAAAAGGCCAAACGCAAACAAATACTTTCTGAACTCAAAAGAAAAAAGGCGAATAGCCTTGCCACCATAAAGTATTTGAAGCAGGCTTCCATGAAACTGGACAGCACGATAAATGCGTTGCAGCGGGGTGAGACAAAAAAAAATAAAAATTTAAAAGCGTTTTCTGCATTTCAAGGGTTGCTAAAAATGCCGGTTAAAGGTAAAATTATTTCAAAATATGGAAAATATATTGAACCCCGTTCGGGCATTGCCGGTTTTCGAAAAGGGATAGAGATTAAATCCAGGCGGGGAACGCCCATACGGGCGGTATTTTCAGGAGAAACAATCTATTCAAGCTGGTTAAAAGGATATGGCAATGTGGTTATCATCGCACACGGGGAAAATTTTTATACCGTTTATGCACACGCAGAGGAGCTTTTCAGATCAAAAGGCGAACATGTTGAAACCGGTGAAGTGATCGGCACAGTGGGTGATTCCGGTTCCATAGGTGGTACATCTCTTTATTTTGAGGTTCGCCATCATGGGGATTGTATAAATCCGCTTGATTGGATTAATAATAGTTAGAAGGAGCATTAATATGAATCAAAGATACAAGCAGTTGTTGAAAAGCGGATTTCTGGTCATTATCACCGCTTTTATGGTCGTTTCCGCGACCGTTGTATATGGTGATCTGGCTAAAAACAATGATGAAACATATAAAGGGCTTAGTCTTTTCTCCGACGTGCTTGAGGAAATCAATCAAAATTACGTTGAACCGGTGGATTCAAAGGAATTGATCCAAGAGGCGATTCAGGGCATGGTTGGAAGTCTGGACCCCCATTCATCCTTTATGCCGCCGGAAGCATTTGAAGATCTCCAGACAGAGACAAAGGGAGAATTCGGAGGAATCGGTATTGTTATCACTCTTCGCGATAAAAGGCTGACGGTTATTTCTCCCATCGAGGGCACACCCGCCTATAAAGCCGGCATTCAGGCAAAGGATGTTATTGTCAAGGTCAATGGCGACCCCACAAAAGACATGATGCTGTGGGAAGCGGTAAAAAAACTTAGGGGGGAGCCAGGAACATCGGTTGAAATTTCCATCTATCGGAAAGGGGCAAAAAAACTCCTTGATTTCACCCTGGTGCGGGATGTGATACCCCAGGAAAGCGTAAGGGCCATAACTTTAAAACCAGGTATCGGCTATTTGTGGATTACCAATTTCAGGGAAAACACATCCAAAGAGGTCAAAGAGGGGCTTGAAAAACTCGAATCTGAAAATTCTCCTTTAAAAGGGCTGATTGTGGATCTTCGGGATAATCCCGGCGGGTTACTTGATCAATCTGTGAAAGTGTCGGATATTTTTCTTAAGGAAGGTACGATTGTTTCCATTAAGGGGCGTGATGAAAGAGAAAATAAAGAGTTCAAGGCTCATAATGATACCGAAGCAAAAGATTATCCGGTTATTCTTCTAATTAACGGCGGGAGTGCCAGTGCATCTGAAATTGTGGCCGGTGCTCTGCAGGATAACCATCGTGCCCTGCTGATCGGGACAAAATCTTTTGGCAAGGGGTCAGTACAGACCGTCAAGCCGTTGCAGGACGGATATGCGTTAAAGTATACCATTGCCAGATATTATACGCCCAGCGGAAAGTCGATTCAGGCCGAAGGCATTCAACCGGACCTGGTGGTCAAACGTCGTGTTTTAGATGAATCCGCGGGTGACGGGTTTGATTCCGACCTGATCAAGGAGGCGGATCTGAAGAATCATCTGGCTGCGGAAGATGAGACAACAGACGAAAAAAAGGAGATCAAAGAAGACGCCAGCAAAGAAGATGCCGGCAAAGAGGACGCTGTTGAAGAAGAAATTGATAAAACAGCAACTGAGGCTGAGAAGCTTATGCGTCTGCGGGATGCTGTTTACGAACACAGCTCAACGGACTCCAATAAATTGCTGCTGGATTCCCAGGTGAACCGGGCATATGAGATCCTTAAAGGGTATGAAATTTTTCAGGGATTGACAAAGAAATAATCTA
>JAOZOL010000197.1:3988-5089 GCA_029933295.1 Desulfobacterales bacterium
AAAAAAGGCAACGCCTTCCAAAAAGACCGCTGCGTCTAAGAAAACTGCTCCAAAAAAGAAACCGCTGAAAAAAAAGGCGCCCTCAAAAAAAAAGAAATCATCACGCACGCATAAAAAAAATCCTGCGAAAAAGAGTCTTATGCAAAGGGCTTCCTCATTTTTGGCAACTTTGATCCTTATTTTGCTGGCGCTTCTCATCGCATATGTAATTCTTCACCCGAAAAGTCCGGAAAGGGTGTCCCCCAAAAAACAAGTCCCGATCAAAACGTCAAAATTTAAAAAACCCGATTTTGAAATTTATCCGGCAAAACCGATTCCTCCCCGGCGGCCGATATCAAAAAATAAACAAACACCGGTTGTTAAAAATCACCCTAAAGTGGCACTCATTATTGATGATCTCGGGTATCACATGGACACGGCAAAAAAAATTTTAAACCTGGATGCGGTATTGACCTGTTCGATTTTACCGTACAGCCCGCACCAAAAGGAAATTATTGCGCTGGCCAAAAAAAAAGGATTCCAGGTCATGCTTCACCTGCCCATGGAACCCAACGAATATCCGGATGTCAATCCCGGCCCCGGCGCATTGTACACCGCCATGACGCCTGATGAACGGATTCGTCAGTTAAAGGCTGATCTGGATTCAATGCCGAACATCATCAGGGGGGTTAACAATCACATGGGATCAAAAATGACGACCCTGTCCGACCAGATGAATCAGATTTTCACTGTATTAAAAAAACGGGGGTTGTTTTTTGTAGACAGCCGGACCACGGCGGCATCCCAATGCCGATCATCTGCCAGATTGTTTAAATTGCCCTTTGCGGAACGCGATGTTTTCTTAGACCATATCCAAACAAAAGACGCGATCCGCCATCAGATTGAACAACTGATCAATACTGCGAAAATTTACGGCAAGGCCGTGGGTATCGCTCACCCCCATGACATCACCTATGAAGTGTTGAAAGAGGCATTACCGGCGATTAAAAAACAAATTAAGCTGGTTCCTGCATCAGAAATTGTGGAAGTTCTGTAGAAATATCGACCATGCGCCTTATTTCAGTTTTGCGGCAATGGCCACCCACTCTTCTTCAATGGCTA
>JAOZOL010000198.1 GCA_029933295.1 Desulfobacterales bacterium
TTATTTTTCTCATATAGTGGTGATTCGTCACCATGAAAAGCTTTTTACTCCGCCGGTAGCCGCAACGCCGCATCGGAAATTTTAATTTCCTGTTCCCGTTTTGATTCATCCCAGTTTAATTCTTTTGCCGCTGTAACCGCAATTTTTTGTAAAACCTCTTTGCCGGGATGCCCGATATTTCCGATCCCGGTTCTTCGAAATAAAATGTCATCTAGCGTTCTTGCCGATTCATTTAAAATCGCATAGACCACTGAGGCAAGAATCTGGCCATCTTCGCATACAACTTCGGCAAGTTCGGGATTTGTTCTGGCCAGTTCAAAGACAGCCCTACTTTCGGTTCCGTAATTTCTGCCCAGAAAATCAATTGTTTTTGCATCAAAATCTTTATACGTTTTTTCCAGTTCCGACATAAACGCTTCCATGTCCTTGATCTCACAACCTGATAAAAATTCTTTGGCCGTCACAGGATCACCAAGATGCCGGTCCAGTTTATTTTGAACCATTTCAAGCACGCCCTCGGCCAGATGCCGGCTGGTGGTATATTTTCCGCCCTCAACCGTAATCAGCCCGTCAAAACCGTCTGCTGTATTATCATAGATCTCATATTTTCTGGAAGATTCATAGGTGCCCTCCGTCTGCTTGTCGACCAGGGGTCGAAGACCGCCATAAGCGAATATAACATCCTCATATTTCAGATTCCCGTCGCCTATGGAATCATTCGCATCGACAATCAGTTCCTCGATACTCTTTTTCGTCACTTTCCAGTCATCGGGATTACCTACATACTCTTTGTCCGTTGTCCCGACCAGTTGAAACCCCCGCCAGGGAATGGTAAAAAAATGCCGCCCCGCAGGTGTCCATAATACAACAGCATATTTTGTCTTAAATTTTTTTGTTATAAAATGAATCCCTTCGGATCGCCGGATGGCATGTTTGGATTCCCCGGTTTTATCGGCAAGATTTAAAATAATGTCCGCCCACGGACCACCGCAATTGATAACCAGACGTCCTTTAACATCCACAGTCTTTCCGGTGAGTAAATCCTCAACCCTGACACCGTTTATTTTATTTTCCCCGGAATGAAGAAAATCGACGACTTTTGAATAATTGGCTGTTTTTGCGCCATGCTTGACTGCTGACTTGATAAACGCGAGGGTCAGTCTTTCCGGATAAATACTCTGACAGTCATAATAAATGGACCCGCCGGTCATCTTTTCAGGTCGAACCTGGGATTCCATTTCTATTATCTCTTCTTTTGACAGCCATGAATGCCCTGGAATTTTTTTGCTTTCATCCCAGGTTTTCCCCCTGTCATAGGCCAGAACATCATAAATCGTCAGACCCGCCCGGAGCATCCATTTATCGCTCTTTGAATTCTCATAGCCGGGAACCAGAAACTGGATCGGATAAACAAGATTCGGGGCGATGTTTTCCAGGGTCAGACGCTCACGTAATGATTCCCTTACCAGGCCAAATTCCAGATTTTGAAGATATCTCAGACCGCCATGAATCAATTTTGATGTTGCCGCCGATGTGGCCCAGCTATAATCTTTCTTTTCCAGCAAAGCCACATTGAATCCTCTGCTGGCAGCATCATAGGCGACTGCCGCACCCGTAATACCACCGCCGATAACGATCAAATCAAACGTTTCATCCGTATATTCCTCAATAAACCGTTTCATGTATTATACCTCCTCTTTTTCTTTTAGATGCCTATCTCGGTTCTAATACCAAAAGTCCGGATTTTGTATTCAAATCCATCCTGAATCGATGGAGATAATTTAATCCCAGCAGACCCAATCCCGACTTATTCGGCAAATCAAGGATAAATGCCGTTACATTGTATTCAATCCAGCCACCCAGTTCAACGGAATCTATGGTTACCACAGGCGCTTCGACCACGCCGCCGGCTGTGACTAATTTTTGAACCGGGGCCGTGCCGTCACGGTTAAGCCCCAGTTTTTCAGCAGTCGCCGTTGGTATGGTAATGGTTGACGCACCGGTGTCAACCACAAAATTCTGATACGTTTTGTTGTTTAAAAAAGCGGTAACCGGAATTTGAGCCGAACCGGGAGAAAACCGGACAATAATTTTATCTTCCTGGTGCTTTAAATCTGAAATTTTTTCTTGCAGAATGTCTACCTGATGGATTAAATCCGCTGGAAACGCATATGTTGACAATAATCGCTCGGCTGCGCGCCAGTCGTTAAAAGAAAGGGCCAGTCTGGCACCCATGAGCTGAATTTCAGGTTCATTTCCAAAAAACCGTTGCGCGCGATTAAAAACATCTATCCCTTTTGAATAATCCTTGTCATGCATCAGGATTGTCAACCACTGTACATACCTTTTTTTTAAAAACGCTTTTATTTGATCGATCTGGCGATCATTGAAATTATCAGGCTCACTCAAGATTTTTTCTGACATGTCAACGGCATCTCCCTGACCCCGTATATCTTTGACGATATTTAACACATCCGTCAAAAGAGAAACATCACCTGCTGCTGAAAGAATGGTGCTGTCGAATATCTCCGCAACCGCCTCGATATCTCCATTATAAGTGAGCTGTGAAATAATTGACCGCATCTTAGATACCACCGCCCCGGATCTGAGATGCGATGGCATATTATGATAAGAAAGCATTGAATCCAGGCGAAACCCGTTTGCGAACTTTTCCAGCTGTTTGACGGGAGTTGCATCACTTGACGAATAAGCGATAATGAATTGCTCCTCCCGGCTGTTTTCAAAGGTCAGGCGATAAAAATCGCTCACCCCCAGTTCATAAACCAGATCTGTTTCATCCGGCCCCCTCCAGAGATAACCCCCATCCAACAGATCCCCAAACGTCCAGCCCACAATCTTATCATCCTGGATCAAAACACCCGGATTCTGAATCGATTCAGGTAGTAAAATATGGTACAGATTTTGCTGTTCAGACAATATTGATAGCTTGACCGGTTGAGTTTGTTGTTCTGAAACGATCGATACCCAGGTCAATGGTTTTTCCAATTTTGCGGGAGACAGCTGCCGACCGGGAAACTGATTGATGGCCTTTAACTGCCATATGCCGACATCATCGGCATCGCCGATAATACCGCCGATAATTTCCGAATCTTCTCCGTTTGCAGTGCAAAAACGCCAGTCAACCCCCCCAACGCAAAGTTTCGCAGGGATTGCTACCCAGCCGCTGTCTGAAACAACGCCTGCTGCGGCTGCCAGCTGGTTGCCGGCAATATCTTTAATAATAACTTTGCCCACAGACAAATTAATTTGTGGGGTATCTGGTTGCGGAATTGAATATAAAAGATTCGAAAAAGGAATTTTATAACCTGTCTTATCAGACGCGTTTTTCACCTTGACGTCGATATTATGAATTGTTTGAAAATTTGAGCGGTTCAGATAGAAATAAATACCACCCGCCACCAAAAGAAAAACAACAAGGACAAAAGCAATGACCTTTGGTATGCGCTTTTGGTTTGCCTTAAGATCAGCGCCGCAGTTGGGACAAAAAGCATAATATGATCGAACCGTTATTTTACAGTTTGAACATTTCATATAAACTTCATTTTGCTAATTCATCACTTTCCACGCGGGTCTTTACCATACCACGCTGTTTTTGTTTCAATTTTTTAAGCTGGCGGTTCATTGTTTTAAATGCTTCAGTAATAACTGTTCGAAGGGATTCATTGGATCCTTCTTCGGTTGATTTTTGACGCACCACCAATTCTTTGCCAGGGGGGACCCTCACCCCGATGCGAAGATGGTAACTGTTGCCGGAACTCTTGCTTTCCTTATGCTGATCAATGGAAATCCGACAACTAACTATATTATCATGAAAATCATTGAGCTTGTCGACTTTCTCATAAATCAATTTTTCAATGGCATCGCTCTTGTTCACATTCCGATACGTTATTTCAACGGGTACTCTCATCATGCCTCCTCTCTTTATTAAAGGATTTCCAGATTTCTTCATACGTTACTTCTTTTGCATCAACAACTTTACCGCAGTATTCGCAGCAAATTACCGGTATGAGCTGATGCCCGCATTGCTTATGAAAGAGCAACAGCGGCGGGCCCTTTTCATCAGCCAGCCAGCGATCGCCCCATTGCATAAACGCCAACGTAACAGGATACAGATCTCGTCCTTTCTCAGTCAACCGATACTTCATTCGCCGTGAATCGATTGGGTCCTTATTTTTTTTCATAATGCCGTTTTCAACAAGCTTTTTCAGCCTGCTGGACAATATATTGGTGGCAATGCCAAGATTGGACAGGAATTGATCATAGTAACGGACGCCAAAAAACGCTTCGCGCAGAATTAAAAAAATCCAACGATCTCCAAGGATATCAATGGCCCGCGCCACGGAACAGATGCGAGGGGTGTTGGGCGGGTCTGATTTTTTCATGTGGACATCATCCTTATTGTGATGGCTTCACAAAAAGCTTTTTATGGTAATGAATTACCACTGTATGAAAAAAATAACTTATCAATCATTTCAAATGATTATGAATGAGTTATTTGGAAGCTTTTCATGGTAATGAATTACCACTGCAGGAGAAAATAACTTATCAATTGTTTCAAATAATTACAAATGAATTGTCTGAAAACTTTTTTACAGGTCCGTTAATACTCTTGATATAAAATAAAAAAAATACTTGCAAAACACAAGGGGTTTTTATACAAATAATTTAACTTTTAAATTGCAAGCTAAATTTTAATTTTAAACAAACAGGAGGTCATCATGAGCACAAAACCGTTATTGTTATCCATGGAAGATGATGTGGCAAAAATCACATTAAACCGGCCTGAAGTTCACAATGCTTTGAGCATTGAATTGTCCGATTTGCTGGTGGATGCTATCCAGACTATTAAAAAGACGACAAAAATCAAATTCGTAGTCATCAAGGGCGCCGGTAATTCATTTTGCGTGGGGGATGATATCACGGAAATGCTGAAATGGGGTGACGATGAATATGGGAAAAGCACCCAGGGGGCCAATGGTGTAATGCGTCGGGTGCGCATTTACCAGGACATGGCAAATTCATTAGAAGAGCTGGATAAAATGACCATCAGTGCCGTGGACGGGTATGC
>JAOZOL010000635.1 GCA_029933295.1 Desulfobacterales bacterium
AACAGGTTATACTGAATTTATACGGAAATTATGTCGGATACGAAACCTAATATAAAGAAAATTATCAGTTATTGCAAACAGTAAAATCATTTCAGGGATAGAGGTATTATCCGAGGAAGAACCATTTGTTATGATACAATTAGTCAGAGGGTTTAAAGATATTCTACCCGAAGAGATAGAAACCTGGAAACATGTTGAAAAAACAGCTATTATCCTTTTTGAAGATTTCGGATTTAAAGGAATTCGGCTCCCCATACTGGAAAAGGCCGAGCTGTTTTTGCGAAGTATCGGCGAACACACCGATATTGTCGAAAAAGAAATGTATACGTTTCCTTCAAGCAAAGGGGAGCTGGTTACCCTGCGGCCGGAAGCAACCGCATCGGTGGTACGGGCATATATTCAGCAAAAACTCTATGCAAAGGACCCGGTACAAAAATTATACACCATCGGGCCCATGTTTCGAAAAGAAAGGCCTCAAAAGGGCCGGTATCGTCAGTTTTATCAGATCAATGCCGAAGTGTTCGGCATTGCATCCCCATACATCGATGCACAATTAATTTTTATCTTACATACTTTTTTTTCGCGCCTTGCAATCTCCGGTTTGACGGTTCAAATTAACTCCCTGGGGTGTCCCGTCTGCAGGCCGGGATTTAAACAGGCGTTATCCGCCATACTCAAATCAAAAACCAATGATTTATGCAGCGACTGTGTGCGGCGGCTGGATAAAAATCCGATGCGGATTTTGGATTGTAAAGTGCCGTCATGCCAGGCGGCTATCAGTGAAGTTCCGGTCATGGAAGATTATTTATGCGATGAATGTAACCGGCATTTTAAGACCGTCCGGTCATCCCTTGAATCACAGAAAATAGAGTTTGAAATTAACCCTCGACTGGTCAGGGGGCTTGATTATTATACCCGGACAGCGTTTGAAATTCAGACGAATGCTTTGGGTGCACAAAACGCCATTGCCGGAGGCGGTCGGTACGACGGGCTTGTAAAGGCCCTTGGCGGACCGGAACAACCGGCTGTGGGGTTTGCCATCGGCGTTGACCGTCTGGTTGATCTCATGACCCAGGACAAACCGCACAAGATGCTGACGCCGGATATTTTTATTGCATCAATCGGTGAGGCGGCCATGGAAAAAGCTTTTGGCTGGTCGTGTGCCCTTTCACAGGAAGGCATTAAAACAGAAATCGATTTTTCCGGCAAAAGTTTAAAGGCATTGATGAAACGGGCAAACCGCATGGGAGCGGCACATGTTCTTATTGCGGGAAGTCAGGAACTTGAAAGCAAAGC
>JAOZOL010000199.1 GCA_029933295.1 Desulfobacterales bacterium
GGGTTCAAATTCCGGTTCTTCCATATCTGTCCCAAAGAGGCAGAGCCTGACAAAAAACGCAGAAATTTTACAAGACAATCTCACAAATTTTTTTACAAAGCTCCGCAGACGATTTAAGAAAGGCGCCGTCAATGCTTAATACCGGAACCGCTCCGATAAGAGAATTGGTTAATATAACCTGCTCGGCTGAAATCAAATCTTTTGGCATTAATTTTTTTTTATTAATTTGAAATCCTTTTTTTACTAAAAAATTAAGTACCTGTTTTTCCATGATCCCGGAAAGCACATGGGATGATTTTGGCTGAATTATTTTTTTTTCTTTTATTATTAAAATATTTGCGGTGTTGGTTTCTGAGATCGAACCGTCCGGGTTTAAAATCAGGGCTTCGTCAGCCCCCTGATCCTGAGCCCATTTTCCGGCCAGATAATAATATAAATAATTTAATGTTTTATGATCAGCCAAGGGTGTTTGCCTGGGATGGGGATATGTAACCAGATCCAGTCCCGATTTGGTTTTCAACGCCGGGCGCCTGGAATACTTTTTTGCAAAAACAATTAAATTTGGCGAATGCGGCAAATTTGTCTGATCCCCATGGGTTGCCATAATTTTAACCAAAGCGGTTTTATTTTCCAGTCCGTTTTTTACAATTACCTGACGTATAATATGTTCCCATGTCAAATCCGGTTTCAGTGATCCAAACAAGCTGTCCCAGGCAAGATAAAAACGGTCGATATGATCGGCAAGGTTCTCAGCTTTTTTATTATTCACCCGGATTGTTTCAAAAAAACCATATCCATACTGGACCCCTAAATCTGTCGCAGAAATTTTTGCATCTGTTCCGGGGACTATTTTGCCGTTAAACCAGACCCATTCTTCCGGTTTTGGTTCGGTTTTTCGGGATTGCAAGATATTCATTAAAGATCGGCCTTTGTGAAGGGTTTCCTCGTATTCATCAACCGGATCGGAATCAAACACAACGCCGCCGCCGACTGAAAACCATAACTTGTTTTTAAAAACCGTGGCAGTTCTGATGGCAATGGACAGATCCATGGTATCATGAAAACTGATATATCCGATTGAGCCGGTATAAATGTGGCGCCGGCAGGGTTCCAGTTCATCAATAATTTCCATGGCCCTGATCCTGGGGCATCCGGTGATTGACCCGCCGGGAAAAGTTGCCCGGATTAAATCAATTGTATCCTTGTCCGGTAAAAGTTCTCCTTTTACCACAGACACCAGATGGAACACATTTTCATAGGCTTCAAGCCGTTTATGTTCTTTTACCGTAACACTTCCCCCGTTACATACCCGGCCCAGATCATTTCGCATCAGGTCAACGATCATGGACAGCTCGGCATTATCTTTTTTGCTGCAGAGAAGCGCATCGCGAAAGGCTTTATCTTCTATAGAATTTTTACCTCTGGGACGGGTTCCCTTGATGGGACGGGTCTCCACAATTTTGCCGCATTTTTTTAAAAATCTTTCAGGTGAGGTTGAAATAATCTGGTGATCTCCTGCATTAATATAGGAATAAAACGGCCCCGGAGCCATTTTATACAAAGCTTTAAACATGGAAAACGGGTTTCCGGAAAAATCCGTTTCAAATCGCTGGGAAAGGTTTACCTGATAAATGTCTCCGGAAACAATATACTCTTTGATTCTGTTAACCGCATCCATATATTCAGGTTTCGAAAATGAAGATTGAAATCCGGTTGACCCGGCTGAAAAATCGTCAACAAGAGGCGAGGTTTGGTTTAAAATCGACGCTGTAATTTCTTTTTCCATTTGTTTAAAATCACACCCCGAGCGATGGAGTATACACAGGCGGGTTAGGTCTTTTGTTTTATCATGAACAATAATCGCAGACGGCGCAAAAAAACATAAGCCGGGCAAGTTATTATCATCCATGGCTGTTTTCGGAAGATCTTCGATGTAATCTTTTAAATCATAGGACAGATAGCCGAACAGCCCGGCAGCCACAGGGATCGAGAAGTCCTCAAAGGATAATGCATAGCCGGTGATTACATGTCTTAATGCATCAAACGGATCAATATCATCTAAGAATACGGTTTGCTCACCGGACTTTAAAGAGACTTGATGATAGCCCCCTTTTATACTGAGCCATGGTTTAATGGCTAAAATGTGATACCGGGCACAGTCAAGCCTCCCGCCGCTCATGAGGACTACGGTGCCGGGTTGATCAGTAAAACGGGACGCAACATCGATAAACGGTGCGTTTAACAAAACAGGTTTTATAACTATATTTTCGATTTTTCCGGCAAATTCTCTTATTGTTTTCAATTTGTTAGAAGTCTTTATTGCCATCAGTTTTTCTGTCCCGTAATCCGTCCCAGTCTGTTCTTTAAAGGACCACAGTTTAAAAAATTTTCTATTAATATAAATCCATTATCCGTCATAAAACTCTCCGGATGAAATTGAATTCCGAAAACCGGCACCGAAGCATGGGCAATGCCCATAATGATGTCATCATCACTTCTTGCAATAATTGTGAGAATTTCCGATCCTGTTTTGATAATCAGAGAATGGTATCTGGCAGCGATAAACGGAGAAGGCATTCCTTTAAAAAGCGATTGTCCAAAATGGTAAATACGGCTTGTTTTACCATGAACCGGAACCGGTGCCCGGACGGTTTGACCGCCCATGGCCTCATTGATGCATTGCATCCCTAAACAAACGCCCAGGAGCGGTATTCTGCCTGCAAATGCTTTTACCGTTGATATGGAAATTCCGGCATCGCACGGTTTACCGGGCCCCGGGCTGATCAAAAGATAATCCGGATTCAGGTGAGATATTTTTTCTATGCTGATTTTGTCACACCGATAAACGGAAATATCCAGATCATATTGCATAAACATCTGGACAAGGTTATGGGTAAATGAATCATAGTTGTCGATAACCAAAAGTTTTGCCATATCAATCCTTAAAAAAGAAAAACGCCACCCACGATGAGCCTGGGTGGCGTTTGCCTATTGCATAACTCAAATAAAAAAAATATTTTATTACTTATAATTTTTTAATGTAAAATTTAAATATTAAAATATATATCGCTAAATAGCAAGAAAAAAGCAAAATAGCGTAAGAGTAATAATCACTGTTGATTAAAATGTTTCATGGTTGACAATCAGCATCAGTGTGTATACAATAATCCAAATAAGTGTATCATCAAAACCAGATAATCATGGGGCTTGTGTAAGGAATGGCGCATTTTTACACCCCAAGGATGTAATAATGAATGATAAAATCCGTTCTCTTGGAATGGTTTTTTTAATAATTAGCGGCCTGTTACTGATTTCAGGATGCCAATCCTTTCAGACGTCATATTTTGGCGTGGAAGATGAAGCCATTTATGCGCCCAAAGAGTTTAGCCAGACACGGAAAACCATAGAGTCTGCCAAAGAGACGACAAAATCTTTATATGCAGAGAAAAAAATTGACGAAGCCATGGAGCTTGGGACGTTGGCTTCTGTAACCTATTGGAAATGCTATGATCAGGAAGCAAAGAATGTACTGGCCCTGGCCCGGCAGTCCGCCTATCGGGCAGAGCTGTTTCATCCGCAACCATTACCCCCGACGCCTAAACGCACTTCTGATGATCCCTTAACACCGGAGTCGCCCGAAAGCCTTGACCCCGGACCTCCTTTTGCGGGTTTAAAAGCACTCCCTCCGCCCATGATACTGGGAACCGTAAGGTTTGATTTTAATTCATATAAATTAGCCAAAGACGCTAAAAGAATCCTTGATGACCAGGTTTTGAGTTTAAAGCGGAATTCGAATTTTGTTTTTGAAATTGCCGGACATACGGATTACAAGGGGCCAGACAATTACAATCAACTTCTGTCAAGAAAAAGAGCAAAAAGTGTGTTAGACTATCTTTCCGCAAAAGGCGTGTCAAATGTTTACTTGTCTCCTGTGGGATATGGAGAGGCATCGCCGATCAAGTCAAATCAGACAAAAGAGGGGCAGGACATGAACAGGCGATCTGAAATAAGGGTCGTTGGTTCCCTGCTTCCTGAAAGGGCCATAAAAGACCTTAAATCCTTGCCCTTGGGAACAACCATTGAGGTGGTTAATTTTAATTATAACGAAGACCGGCTTTTGCCGATATATCGCTCACTTTTAGATAAAACGATTACGCTTATCAAAGAAAATCCAATGGTTAAAATTGAAGTTGCCGGTTTCGCAGATTCTTCCGGGACCGCAAAAAACAACGTCGCTTTTTCTTTAAAACGGGCAAACATTGTTAAAAATTATCTGGTTTCAAAAGGGGTCTCAAAGGAACAACTTACGACAACCGTATATGCGACCCTGCAACCGATTGTTTCGAATGAAACCAGCATCGGGAGAGGTTTTAACCGTCGTGTTGAGATCAAAACCATGGAATAAAGAATCTTTTTGAATTTCTTATCTTTCCTTTGTTTTTCCTCTTTTTTTATTGACATCAATATCCAATCGCTTTTATTTTATAAAGTTTACAAACCTTAAAATAAAGTTCAATGATAGCAGGCATGCAGGAAAGCATCCGGTTTTGTGGCAGGGTGGAGAAAAAAACATATGAAAGCATGGAAAAATGCATATAGATTTTCAAAACATACAAGAAATTGATATATTTAGAGATTTAACACCTGAAGAAATTGAGGAAGTGCTTCCGGTACTTCATCCAGTTCGTGTCTTTGAAGGGGAGCGGCTTATCCGGGAAGGCGACACCGCTCAAATGTTTTTTATAATTGTTTCAGGAAATTATATGATTCACTTTAAAGACGGACGGGCATTTACCCTTCACAATAAAGGGGATATGCTCGGATGGTCCAGCGTTGCAGGTCCGTTTACCTATCATGAAAGTGCGGTTGCACTTACAGACGGTAAAGTTCTTTCCATGCCGGTCGAGGAGTTTCTTCATTTGATGAAAGGGCATTCTGACCTGGGGAGTAAAATTACTAAAAAAGTCACCGAGATTGTCCGGCAAAGAATCGCATTTATAAAGGGCACTCAAAACGGGAATGATCAATCGTGATGGCTTCGTAAAAAATCCAACTTCAGCGTTGCGCTGCATCCTTCGTTT
>JAOZOL010000200.1 GCA_029933295.1 Desulfobacterales bacterium
CCATGTTTGACCAAAAAATCTTCCTGGGATATCAGCATATTTATAAAAATTAATTTTTATGTGCGCTTAACTTTAAGCATACAATCAGTCAATTTACTGTTTCCGTAAATTGTTTTTTTGTTTGAAACTGAGCAGGACAGCAACAAGGCTGTCTTTTTTCGTTTTTCAATATACGGTTTTTTTAAATAAGTGTTATTTATTTGGTAAAGCTTACTCATCAACACGCAAATACCAGAATACTGTTAACAAGTTAAGGTAATGAATTGCGTAGAGTGTTGTAGTTTAGTACTTTTGTGTTAAATTAGTGGTCGCAAGCTTGAAGTTTTGTTTTTGTTAAAACACTTTTTTATGAGTAAAAAGCTCAGTTGCTGATAAGATGGATCTATGAAAAAATTGTACTTTTTAATACTGTTTAGTCTGTTTTTTACTGCAAGCATACTTTTGCATGCGCAGCAAACGAGACCCGTAACACGGGTGGGGCAACTTAAAAAGTTTGCGGAGCAGAAAGCCCTGGAATATGAACAAAAAAAAGCTGAGGCTGTAGCATGGGCCAGGCTGAACGGATATCCGGTACGTATAGATACAGCGGGTCTGTTGATGGAAATTCAGTATATAGACGATCGTGGCAGGCCGCAATATTACGGTACAAACAATGCTGTTGCCGCAACTACCATTTCCACGGATCAGGTTTACAGCGGAGGAAGTGCAGGCTTAAGTCTCGATGGTTCAGGTATTACAATACGCGAATGGGATGGGGGTGGTGTCCGGCTGACGCACCAGGAGTATGGAGGCCGCGTTGTTCAGGTTGACGGGCCGATAGCAACTCATTATCATTCGACACATGTGGCCGGAACAATGATGGCAGCGGGGGTGGTCCCTGCCGCTAAAGGAATGGCTTATAGTGCTGACCTCAGAGCTTTTGACTGGGCTAATGATGATGCAGAAATGGCTAATGAGGCTATTAACGGAGCTCTGATGTCGAATCACTCGTACGGTTTTGTCAGAGGATGGACCTGGAACGGTATTTTCTGGGCGTGGTATGGTGATCCCAGCATAAGTTTACTGGAAGATTATCTTTTCGGGTTTTATGATGCAGATGCCAGGGATTGGGACCAAATCGCCCGTAACGCTCCTTATTACCTTATTGTTAAATCGGCTGGCAACGACAGGGACGAGGGTCCCAATGGAAATCCGCCTAACGACGGGCCGTATGACTGCATAGGAACCAGAGGAATAGCAAAAAATCTGCTGACAGTAGGCGCTGTTGAAGATATACCGGGAGGATATAGTGGTCCGGCAAGCGTTGTGATGAGTAGTTTCAGCTCGTGGGGCCCTGCCGACGATGGCCGCATTAAACCTGATATTGTTACCAATGGAGTAGGATTGTATTCAACTTTTGATGGTTCCGATATCGATTACTATTCAATCAGCGGAACTTCCATGGCAACGCCTTCGGCAACAGGTTCGCTGGCGCTGTTACAGCAGCACTGGGAAAACCTAAATGGCGCAGGGAGTTTTATGCTCGCTTCAACACTCAAAGCACTTGTTATTCATACAGCAGACGAGGCTGGCACAAACGAAGGACCTGACTATAAATTTGGCTGGGGATTGATGAATACCCGGTCGGCGGCTTTAAAAATTTCGGAAGATCAGGTAATCAACGTGATTGATGAACTTACCCTGAACCAGGGAAATACTTATGCGCGAACCGTATATAGCGATGGAACAAAACCTTTAAAAGTAACCATTTGCTGGACTGACGTACCGGGAACACCAGTTGCTGCCCAGTTGGATCCGCCGGACCCGATGCTGGTAAATGACCTGGACCTTCGGATTACTTCTGGTGCAACAACTTATTACCCATGGAAACTAGACGGAACTAATCCTGCAAATGCGGCGACAAATAACAGTGAAAATAATGTGGATAATGTGGAAGTGGTTTATATTTCAAATCCGGTTGCAGGAGATTATACTGTTACTGTTGATCACGACGGAAACCTGAGCGGGGGAGCGCAAACTTTTTCCATAATATTTAGTGGTATTTCGTTAAACAATACAGCTCCGGTAGCCAATTTTATTGCCGACAATGCAACACCTCGTATCGATCAGACAGTTAATTTTACCGATCTTTCATTAAATACACCTACGGTATGGTCATGGTCGTTTTCACCTGCAACGGTAACGTTTGTCGGAGGTACGGATGCTACATCGCAAAATCCTCAGGTGCAGTTTAACGAAGGAGGTTTGTATACGGTTACGCTGGTAGCTGATAATGCATTTGGAAGTGACACGGAAATAAAAACAGATTACATCAATGTTATTGACTGCACGATTTCCGGTTTTCCCTATCTCCAGACATTCGATACCTGGCCTGTCAATTCCCCCGGGTTTTCGTGTACACCTGACGGAAGTATCCCGCTTGATGATTGCTGGACAAACATGTCAGGAGATGATATCGACTGGAATGTGCTTGCAGGCAGGACGGCCTCGGACAATACGGGGCCTGTTGAAGATCATACAGGCGGGGGTAATTATCTATATATAGAGGCTTCAGATTGTTATAATTCTACGGGCTATGCCAGCACACCGCGGTTTGATTTTTCAACATTGACTGATCCTGAATTAAGGTTCTGGTACCATATGTATGGAGCCAATATGGGTACGTTGTCGGTGCAGGTTTCCGCTGACGGCGGAGCAACATGGTCGGCCGATGTTTGGAACATGGCCGGCGATCAGGGGGATGTCTGGCAGGAAGCAGTAGTTTCTCTGGCAGCTTATGCCTTACAATCGAATATTATGATTCGATTTACAGGCACAACAGGTCCGGCCTATACTTCTGATATCGCCATAGATGATGTAAGTATTTCACAGCAGGCATGTACTTATTGTTCGTCGTACGGAGATATGACATACCAGACAAGCACAACACTTGTCGATTTTAATACGATAAATAAGGCATCGGGTAAACCTGCCGGATACAGCAATTATACAGGAGTTTCTACACGGGTGGTTTTAAACCAGACGTATAATCTCACGGTTAATATAAATACTGATGGGAACTGGACTGACCACACGTTTGCCTGGATCGACTGGAATCAGGATTGTGATTTTGATGATCCGGGAGAAGCTTACGATATGGGTACGGCCACGAATACGGCTGACGGACCGACAAGTGCATCACCCTACAGTATTACTGTTCCTGCTGGCGCTGAGTTAGGTACAACAAGAATGAGAGTTTCGACAAGATGGTATATTGATCCGGCTTCGTGTGATGTAAATTTTGACGGCGAAGTGGAAGATTATTCGGTGGAAGTGTCCTTACCATTACTGACCTGGACAGGGAATACATCAACTGACTGGGATGTGGCATCAAACTGGGACCAGAATATTAGTCCGTCAGCACAGAATAATGTACTTATACCAGCGGCTCCGGCTGGTGGCCGGTTCCCGGATATTATGGCAACAACGATGGATGCCGTTTGTTACAACATGGAAATTGAAACAGGCGCCACTCTGAACATCTATGGTGCGTTGACCGTACAAGGTGTTTTAATAAATGACGGCGGAGTTAATGGGCTTGTGGTTAAATCGGACGCCAGCCAGACCGGTTCGCTGATCTGTACGACAAACAATGTAGAGGTCACGGTTGAACGGTACCTTACTGATACGGTAGCCCATTTTATCGGAGCACCGGTAAATAATGCGGTGATCGGCGATTTATTCTTTAATCATAATCCCGAAGTATGGTTATACGAATTTCATGAAAATGATAACACATGGGAGTATCTGGTTCCCCTCAATACACCCATGCCCATTGGGAAAGGACATTATGTTTGGGTTGATACAACATCACAAGATATTACAGCCGATTTTCCCGGATCTTTATACTCGACCGACCTGACTTTGAGTACGAGTACACAACCATCGGTAACCTTTACACACGATACGCTGGGCTTAAACCTGATAAGTAACCCATTTACCAGTGCTATTGATTGGGATGCAGGTAGCTGGCAACGAACAAATATTAACGGAACTGTTTGGGTCTGGTCATCTGCTACAGGTAACTATTTATACAGAAACGGTTCAGGTTTAGGAAATCTGACAGATGGAATCATTCCTGTTTCTCAGGCGTTTTTTATCGAAGCACTTGCTGCGGGTCCGGTACTTACTATTCCGTCTGATGCACGGGTACACCATACGCAACAATTTTACAATCCTGCCAGAGAAATTCAGGAAGAGGTTCCTTATGTTGTGCTTAGCGTATCAGGTAATTCGGGTAAATCAGATGAAACGTGGGTCGCATTCTGTCAAACCTGTACGGACGGAAACGACCCTGACCGGGACGTCAAAAAAATATACGGTGATGATAACGCTCCGCAACTTTATGCTCAGGAAGAAGAATTACATTTGAGTATTGATGCCTTACCGCCGCTTGCCGGTGAAGGGCGGATTGTTCCCCTGAGTTTTATGGCAGGAGAAAACGGCAGTCATAAAATCTGGCTGGCTGATGTTACCGGCATGGAGGATACGGAAATAGTACTGGAAGACTTGTTTACAGAAAAAACATATGTCCTGACAGAAAATACTGCCTATAATTTTGAGGCATCTGTATCAGATATTCCCGAAAGATTTTTAATTCATATCGGAAATACGGTAACAGGATATGGTGATCTCCGGGAGGAATTGCAATGTAACATCTATTCGTTTGGTAATGACGTATATGTCAGGAGAGATGGACTTGCTGCCAGGCAGACTATTACAATTCAGTTGTTTGATGTGTATGGAAGAACCATCTCGGAAAAAACGTATCCACCTGCTCATCTTGACAAGATAAAAACATATGTACATAAAAATATTGTGGTAGTAAGAGTGATATCTGATGACGGCAGAGTAATTTCTAAAAAGGTATATATCAATTAGATGTGTGACCTGTTAGCTGGAATCCTGAAGAGTTTGAAAAGCAACGAAAAATATTTCTCACAAATAATGCAACCATTTTATTACTTCTGTAGTCTATAATGATGATTATCCTATTTTCATAGGCAATGGTTTTAGTTAATCTGGGAAACGAAAAGG
>JAOZOL010000636.1 GCA_029933295.1 Desulfobacterales bacterium
TTATTTGGAAGCCATCACCAAGGAATAAATGAATGCGTATCGAAACACCAACGACATATTTTGAAAAACCAGGCAAAAAAAACACCCGGCAGACCCTTGAATCTGCCTTTGAGCGCGGCAAACAACTGGGACTTGATGAAGTTGTTATCGCATCGACAACCGGAGAAACCGCATATCAGGCACTGGATCTGTTTGAAGGGTTCAAAATAACCGCTGTTACCTATCATTGCGGATTTAAAGAACCGTTTCAAAATTCAATGGGACCTGATGTCCGAAAAGATCTTGAAGATAAAGGCGTCACTGTCGTACAGGCATCCCATGCGCTATCCGGCGTTGAACGGTCCATTGCGAAAAAATATACGGGGAGCTACCCGGTGCTGCTGGTTGCGGATACCTTAAGGCTGTTCGGCCATGGAACCAAAGTCGCTGTTGAAATTGCGATCATGGCGGCTGATGCCGGCGCCCTGACTGGCAACGACATTATAGCCGTTGGCGGCACTGCAAGGGGCGCAGATACAGCCTTAATCGTTAAACCCGCCCACCAGTCCAATTTTTTTGACCTTCGCATCAAAGAAATAATCTGCAAGCCCAGAACATTTTAACTATGATAAAACGTCATGTGGTCCTCATCGCCCCGGAAATACACTGGAATACAGGAAATATCGGGCGAAGCTGCATCGGCGCTGGCGCATATCTGCACCTGATTCAACCGCTCGGATTTTCTATAAACAGCAGGGAAGTAAAGCGGGCAGGACTTGATTACTGGCCCCAGGTCAAACTAAGGGTGTGGGATAACTTTCACGATTTTTACACATCCTGCCATATCAAAAAAAATGAATTGGCCCTGTTTACAAAAACCGGTAAAAACTCCGTCTGGGACATCCCCCATTCTCAAAGACTTTTTTTAATTTTTGGATCTGAAACCAAAGGGATTCCTGATAATATCAGAAACCAGTTTAACGAGGATGCCACCTATCATATCCCCATCCTCAATGACATCCGGAGTCTGAATCTCTCCACGTCAGTGGGAATTGCGCTATATGAAAGCCTGCGTTCCTTCCCATCCTTCCACCAGTATTAAAAAGCTGCGCTTGTTAATACCTGAATTTTGCATGAAAATTGATAAGAATTTTTTTATCAATTGAAAATAAAGGCGTTGTGAACAATTATAATATTTTTTTTATCAATTTTCACCCTAAGGGCGAGCCGGAGGCTCCCATCTGCTGCGTTATTAACGGCTTGCATATGGAAGCCTCCGACTCGTGCAAAATTCAGGTAATACATTCTTCTCTG
>JAOZOL010000637.1 GCA_029933295.1 Desulfobacterales bacterium
ACGCAGATTATGTTGTAAAAAATCTGCGTTAATCGGCGTAATCTGCGGATTTTTTTGATTGGGATGTGGTTTGGGAAAACGGCCGTTTTGGGTTTTTATTTGGGAGAAACGGCCGTTGGGCTGGGTAGGGAATGTTTTGTTTTGGGATTGGGAGAGGGACGGCCGTTTTATAGTGTCAAGATGGATTAGCCGTTGAAAAACAGTTCGTAACAGTCTATACTCTGTATACGAAAACAGTAGTAACAAGCGGATGCAGGAGTAAAAAATTATGCTCGAATTAGAATATCTAACAGATGGCGGCGGACAGTTGAAAGCCGTCGTTGTTCCCATTGGAATATGGAATAAATTATTCGTCAAAAAAGATGCTTCTATTGAGGAATTATCTGAATCAATGGAAAATTATGCCATGAACAAGGCGATGGATGAAGCAAAGAGTACCCCTCTGTTGAGCCGCGAAGAAGCGTTAGCTTATATGGAAGCGTAATAAAATGGAAATTCAATATCGCAAACTGTTTCTGAAAGATCTGAAAAGGTTGAAAGGGCAGCCAGTCCACAGACAAGCCATCACTCTCGTTTTCACAACATTGCCAGAAGCCAAAAGATTAAAAGATATTGCCAATGTTAAAGCGATGAAAGGCTATCCAAATCGGTATCGCATTCGTATCGGCAATTATCGTGTTGGCGTAGAAGTTCATGGCGATGCGGTTGAAGTTATGCGCGTTTTGCACAGACGCGAATTTTATCGTTACTTTCCGTAATCAGAAAAGCACTGCTTATTGCAGTGCTTTTTATTTGGGATTGGAAGGGGGAATGGGGGGAAACGGCCGTTAGGCCAAAGGTTGCATCGCCAATAAATGCGCTATCTCAACACCGTCATCCAATCCATCCCAATAAACAGCATAACCACCAGGTTCGATTTCCCATGCCTGCTGTTCTTCAACAGTGGCTTGTGCCAGCCAATCCAGCCATGCAATTTGGTCAAGGGGGACGCTGATGGCACGTCCATCATTTAGATCAACGTGCAGGGTATTGTTTGTGAAGGAAACGGCCGTTGCGGCCACTACTGTTTCTATATTATTGAGTAAAGTAATCATTCCACGCCTCCAGTAAATTTTCTTGATTTTTTCGTGTCAACTTAATCAACTTGTTTAACTCTGCTGGATTATATCCATGATTGTACTGCACTGAAATCGGTTGCAACCAAATTTTTGCGACTCTTTCAGCTTTGATGATGTGAACATGCGGCGGTTCAAAAATATCTGATGAATAAAATCTGAACTTGTAACCGTTGAT
>JAOZOL010000638.1 GCA_029933295.1 Desulfobacterales bacterium
ACTTCATCCTCAAGCGATTTGATAGAGGTTGTGGTCTGTCCAAGCTCTTCGGCCATACTGTTAACAGAATGCGCAAGAATGCCAAACTCATCCTTTTCTTTAATTTCAACTCTTGCCCCAAAATCTCCTTTTGCTATCTTTCCAGTCAGTTCGGTTAAGCGAATAAGGGGATGGGCCACCTGGCGTCCAATCAAAAGCGCCACGATTGCCAGAACAAAAAGTACCAAACCGATGGACAGCGCAATTGCCCTGGTTGATTCAGTGACTGGAAGCAAAACGGTTTCCATATCGCGATAATTCAGGATGTACCACGATTCACATCTATTGCCCTTTTTGTGATCAATCGATTCAAGGCCGGTACCGGAATGATAACCTTTTTGCCGCATTTCCAGATTGATCTTCGAAAATCCGACCAACCATTTCTTTCCGGCAACGGAAACAATCAATGAACCATTTTCTTTTTCTTTCAGATTTTCACGAACCTCTTCATGGACGTTCGTACTTAAAGGCTCAAAACCTTTTTCGAAAATAATTCCCCCTCCTGAACGAACAAGTTTAAAATCTCCGATTAAATCGTCCTTCGCACTTGATATCAGTCGGTCTATCGCACCCAGGATATTGAGGTTGCATTTTAAAATACCGGCTATGCCGTTGCTGTTTCTGACAGGGGCAACAACACCTAAGACATATCCAGCCACGCTATCATCATAACCGCGATCGTCAAAAATCACGGAACCCGTTCCGTTGGCATAAGAACCCAACCACCAGTGTTTATATGCGTGAGCAAAAGTGGATAATTTGGACGTGGAAGCCACAAGGGCTCCAAATTTGTTGGTTAAAAAAACTTCACCATATTCGCCCTTAAAAGTTGACTGCTGCACCTTAAAGTAGCGGGAGACTTGATTGTCGGTATATTTGAGGATAAAAGGATCGCTTTTATTATTTATTCCTTTCCAATCCGAATCCAGGCGATTGATCAATTCCTTCCTGTTCACCTCTGCAAGCCCTGAGTATGTAATATTGCTTTCATCCAAGGCGTTTTTTATCAAAGGTGTATTTGCAAGTGTTAATGTGGTTTTTGTCTTTTCAATCAATAATTGCTCAATGTCTTGAGAGATTTTATGGGCTATGGCTTTGCTGTAAGCACGCTGTGATACAATTTCCGAGTCCCGGTTGTACATGTATGTCGTATACGATACTAAAACAAGAACGATTGTACCGGTTAAAAAAATAGTCAAAGCAAGTTTAAATGCGAACTTCATTTGTAATACCTACCTTTCATAAACA
>JAOZOL010000639.1 GCA_029933295.1 Desulfobacterales bacterium
AGTTACGGAGAGATACTGGGAAATTCCGTTCTGTTCATTATTCACAATTGCTTGGCATTCAAATGTAAAAAAAAAAAAACGACGGGAAAGAAAAAACTTTATAATTTAAAAACTTTATAAATAAATGATTGGTGTCTTTCCACTCAAATCACCCCGGAAAATATGGTTACTCCACCTTATTAAAATAAAACCGCAACAAAAATGGATATTCCCTGTCTTCGGGGTTCACCCTGACGGCTTCCCTCAGCTTGTTTAAAGCTTGCTTCCTGTTGCCCTGAAGCATGTAATATAAACTCTCATTCAGGTACTTGTTGCCGGCCAGGTAGCGTTTCATCAGGGGCTGGTCTGCCACATTGTAAAATGTATTGTAAACCAGACACCGGTGGTCGTTCATGTAAGCCAGGTTGTTGGTCAGATTTTGTTTGTCGAAACAATCCATAGAGAAGAATTCGGTATACGACAAATCATCGGTATTGATACGGACATCTTCCGGGAATTGTTTGATCGTCTGGTCGTCCATCATCACGCAGACGGCCAAATGATACGGGTCGAAATAGAAATATTTCTCTTCCGGCATATTTCCCATTCTTTCCGACCAGGCCTCAAAATCAATCTTCAGCGGCTGTCTGGAACCCAGCAATATGGCATGATACTGTCCCAGCCAGACCGTGGCATAAGGAAATACCGATTGAAATGTCTTGATCAGTCCCAGCAAGTCGTTCAGCCGCAGCTTGTGTAACGGCAGATACTGGCTCACCATGCCACCATCGTTTAGGTGGGCTTTGCACAATTCGAAATATTCTTTGGTGTACAGGTTGCCCGAACCCAGCACCGGGTGGGTGGGATCGCACGAAATCAGGTCGTAGGTTTTGGAAGTTTTTTGCAGGAAATGCCTGCCGTCGCCGGCCATCAGGTTCAGGCGCGGGTCGTTGATGACATCATTGTTCAGTTCCTTGTAAAACGGGGCGGCTTCTTTCAGGCCGGGAACAATTTCCACGCAGTCAATATGCTCCACTTCGGGGTGGGCGGCAATGGCCGAAGTGGTCACGCCCATACCAAATCCTACCACCAGCACATTTTCACATTCCAGTCCGGCAAAGAATGGCAGGTGGCCGATCATTTTCACGGCTTTCACGGCATCGTAGGTGGAGCCGATCACAGCGCTGTTGTTTACGTACGACACCCTGATAAATGTTCCCGGATTTTTCTCCTGAGCCACTACCAGTGTTCCTTCCACCGTCTCTCTGTAGTACAGGATTTCCCTGTCCAGTTTTTTAAAGGACGG
>JAOZOL010000640.1 GCA_029933295.1 Desulfobacterales bacterium
CTCTTGTTTTACACGAGTATCTTTGAAAAACCTGTCAGGTCTCCCGAAATATTGAAATGTTACGATTTTTCTTATTTTGAATCATCGCCCAATTAGCAACATTCCTAAACGCCAACACCACAGAATACGGCCGTTGTATACCATCAGAATGGGCGACGATTTTGCAAAATTAACACAAGTTGCATTACAAGTATGCTCGTTTATAATCCGCCATCTATTTTAACGAAAAGTGAGAGTAATGTTCATGGCAGTTGCCGACTCAAATTCATCAATCGGGGTATATCAGGAAGAAATCATAGATTTTTCCGACACAGAAACCCCTACCCAAGAATCATACCAATCCACCGAGATATTAGTTCGTGAAATCGTGGAAACGCTGTTGCTGACCTTCTTTATTTTCTGGCTGGTCAACAGCCTCGTTGGTCGTTATCGAATTGATGGCAGCAGCATGAACCCGACGTTGGAAGATAAGCAATATCTGCTTATCAACAATATCAGCTACTTTTTAGATGATCCCGCGCTCGGCGACGTCATCGTCTTTCACCATCCCAATAATGATTTGAACCTCATCAAGCGCGTCATTGGCGTTGCTGGCGACCATGTTGAAGTTCAAAATCATCAGGTCATCCTTAACGGAACCGTTTTGGATGAGCCTTACATTCAAGATAACCCGCGTTACAGCGGCTCATGGGACGTTCCCGACGGTCAGTATTTTGTTTTGGGTGATAATCGTAATAATTCAAGCGACTCTCATTCGTGGTCGTATTTACCAGCAGAAAACATTGTTGGGCGGTCGTTGCTGATTTATTGGCCGCCCACCGATTGGAAAATTATTCCCCACGCACCCCGCTGACGGGTAATATCAATTGTCAATGGTCAATTATTAATTGGCGATTGTCAACGAAAATCATATAACCACAAAATTTCAGAGGCTCAACAGGATTTCAAGGGATGATTGTTTTCAATGTTAATTTAGCAACGAATCTACGCGAATTATCACGAATTTTTTGCCCTTTTCGTGACAATTCATGCAATTCGTTGCAATTTTTGAAATGACCACATGGATTCCCAAAGAGCCAACTCAATTTCTGTAATCGAGTAGTCTAAATAAGAAACTGAGTTCTTTAGTAACATCTCAATAACTTGGGGTAAAGACCTGACAGGTTTCATCAAGACCTCTTGTTTTACACGAGTACCTTTGAAAAACCTGTCAGGTCTCCCCGAAATATTGAGAAGATACGTTTTTTAGCAAATTCTATCATTAAGGAGAATTTATCATGG
>JAOZOL010000641.1 GCA_029933295.1 Desulfobacterales bacterium
TAAACCCTGGTGCGCATACTGCATTTGACAGAAGTTTGCACACATTAACCTGAACGCACCAGCCGAATCTTTATAATTTAAGGAAGTCAAAAAAGTTGACACGGTTTACGGTTTCAAAAACAGCTTCAGGATAATTTTTCGCAAAAGCTTTGGGAGGGGAAACGGTTTTTTCTCCCCATTTGAACTCATAGGCGCTTATTTTGGTGTCTGTTATTTCAATCAGGTCGATTTCCTGCCTGTCATACGTTCGCCAAAAATAGAAGTCGGAAAAATTTTCTTTGTAAATCTGTTTTTTTACCCGTTCTGACACACAATAGTTTTCCCACAGTTTGCCGATATCATTACGCGTTTCGAGAGGGTTCAGATTAGAGATAATTACATTTCTTATCCCGTTATCCCAAAAGTAAAAACGGGGAGATTTACTGATCTCTTTTCGTAAGTTTTTGCTGAAGCCTTGCAGGCGAAAAATAATAAATGCTTTTTCCAGGATCTCCAGGTAACGTTGAACTGTTTTTACCGTAGTGCCGAGATTTTTAGCTAATTCGTTAAAAGACACATCGTTTCCAACCTGAAAAGCAATTAACCGGAGGAGATTCATCACGAACAGATTGTCTTTTAAATTTTCCATTTGTAACACATCCTTCAGTAAATATCCATTGCGGATATTTTCGAGGATCAGGCGCTTTTCTTTTATGCCGGAGGCTTGTATGACCTGTGGATATGAACCGTAGATTAACAGCCCGGGAAGTTTTTTATATGCCTCCATATAATTTGCCGATACCTCACTTAAGGAAAACGGATAGAGCATAAAAAACCTCGAACGTCCGGTCAGTGGTTCGCCTATTTTGCCTTTCAGATCAAAAGAAGCAGAACCCGTTACAAAAACGGAAACGTCAGGATTTGTATCAACCAGTAGTTTCAGGTTCTTTCCAATATTGGGTATGTTTTGTGCTTCATCAACAAACAATATCTGGTAACCTGATACCAGATTAGTTAATGTTTCCTGGCGAAGAGAGGATAACATGTTGGCTGTATCGTAATCTTCCCCGTTGAGTACCAGCGTTTTTTTATCATTCAATGACCGAACAATAACGTTCATTAAGGTAGTCTTGCCTGTACGTCTTGCTCCGAATAAGGCCGTTACATGCCCCGGCTTAAGGTCCCCGATTAATTGACCGGTAATATATCGATTAACCATAATTTGTGTTGTTAAGTCCACAAATTTACGTAAATTTGTTTACCAGGGTATACAAATTAACGTTTTATGTGTGTTTTCGCAC
>JAOZOL010000642.1 GCA_029933295.1 Desulfobacterales bacterium
GGAAATTGATCGCATGGCTTCAGCATTTGAACATAATGACCTGAGATTAGCACTCAAAATAAGGACTAAAATTTAAATTTTTATTGAATTTTCTATCAGTTGTGGTATGAATCCAAAAATATATTCTCATTAACGCAATCTAATTTTTTTAGTATTTTAAAAAGGGAGACCCATGAAATTTTTTTATCATGTTGCCATGACAATGGTAGTGATCGTAATGTGTTGTGCCGGCTGTTCAAAGGATAGTAATAAAACAGTGGAAGAACTTAATAAGCAAGCAATGCAGTTGTTGCAGTCGGATCAGGCTGCCAAGGCGCTGGAAACGGTGACGGATGCGCTGGAAAAAGCTGAAAAGGAGTATGGGGCTGAGCATCAGGAAACGGCCGCGTGCCTTGAAACAATGGGCATCGTCTATCAGGCGATGAAAGAGCCGCTAAAAGCGGAGTCAGCCTATAAGCGCGCACTTTCGATTATATATAAAATTAAAGGCGAAGATAGTATTGAATCCGCTAAAATATTAAATAACCTGGCCGGTCTGTTTTATTCGCAAAAACAATATGCTTCCGCTGCCTCAATTTTTAAACAGTCCCTTGCCATTGTTGAGAAGGAGTTTGCAGCAGATGATCCAAGGCTTGAAATGTTACGCAAAAATATTAAAATATGTGAGGACCTGAAAAACGGAAAAGAGCCGTCCCCATCGGCAGAACAGGTGGCCGGAAAGAGTGATTCTCAAAATAAGATTCAGGACCTGGTGCCGGATCAGGTCAAGCAGTCCATGTTGTCACAATTGGCAGAGCAGAATATATTTATAACGGATTTACAGCCCCGGAATCCGGTAAAAATTGATAATAAAGGCATTGTTTTTCCGTATCACGCATTGAAAAAATCAAAAGACAGTGATTCGGCACAAGAGGTCGTTGTTTTGTTTGCTTCCATTGCAAATCCGGAAAAACAGGGCGCGTTTCTTTTTCAGAAATGCAGGCTCATATCTTTTCGAAGCTATTTAAGTACCATGAAAGAAGGCGGGGTTGCCCAGTTGAAAAAAGAATTGATTGAGGTTTTCCCGGGGCTTTATTCCTGATAATGAGAAATTTACATCCGCCGGATGGGATTAGCCGCCGACCCACGCAGACAAACGCAGATACGGATATTAATTATAGAAAAAACGAATTTCGAACATCGAACGTCCAATAGCGAATGCTGAATAAAAAACCATGGTAAACCCGGTAAATTCGTAGGGGTTGTAGGGCGGATTAGCGGAGCGTAATCCGCCGA
>JAOZOL010000643.1 GCA_029933295.1 Desulfobacterales bacterium
AGAAATAAAATCTGCCGATACGATTCAAACGGACATGCTGGAAGCAATGGATTATGCGTATCACGCCAAACGGGATATTCATATCACCATCAAACAGCCGGAATTCACATCCGTGTGCCCCATGACCGGGCTGCCGGATATGGGGTGCATCACCATTGACTATGTGCCGGATAAAAAAATTATCGAGCTGAAATCATTAAAGTTTTACCTGCTCCAATACAGAAATGTGGGCATTTTTTATGAAAATATTGCAAACCGGATTTTAGACGATCTGGTCCGCATCCTTGCCCCTAAAAAAATGACCATCACGGGTGATTTTACGCCACGGGGAGGGATTACGACGTCTGTGACAGCCAGTTATGGAAAATAAGAAGGAACCTTTCAGACTTCAGCCTTATATCTAAACCCCTTCTCCCTCAATACCCGCAACAGCGTTTCAGCCTTTTCCATAGAGGTTCCCTCAAGAATCAGCCCGGCCCGTTTTTTTTCAGGAAATGAATATCCTATTGTCCGGCTGGGTGATTTCACAGGTTTTAAGGTTTTTACCGAAATCGTATTAATGACGGAATCAGTTGCGCGGAGTATTTTTGACAGGGACGGATATCTGGGTTCATTGATCCCGCTCTGGACTGTCAGGAGTGCCGGAAGGCGGATGTCGAGCATTTCTGATAAGCCGCCTTCCAGTTCCCTTTCAACGCTTATCATCTTCTCGTTTAGATTCACTGTCTCATGAATTACCGCCGTGGTCCATGGCAGTCCCATACGCTGGGCAAGCATGGGGCCGACCTGAAACTGCATCATATCTTCGGACATAATACCGCAAAGAATCAGGTCATAATTTTTCCCTGCTGCAATTTGCGCAATATACCCTGAGACCGAAACAGCGTCACATGCTGTTTGATAATCGGAAACAATATGAATACCGGAATCAGCCCCCATACCCATGGCCCTTTTGACTGCTTTAAGGGCGGCTTCCGGTCCGACTGAAATGGCGTCTATGGTGCTTTCCGGATAACACTCTTTAATTAAAACAGATTCTTCCACCACAAACTCATCAAACCGGCTCAACCTCATCTCAGTGGATTCATCCGCATAAACTTCAGGAGTATCACCGCCGGAATTAATGACCTGCTCCGGGTCTGGAACAGCTTTTATGCAAACCAGAATTTTCATATAAGTAACATTATAACCGATTGACTTCAAATAACTCATTCATAATCGTTTGAAATGATTGACAAGTTATTTTTCTCATATAATGGTGATTCATTACCATGA
>JAOZOL010000201.1 GCA_029933295.1 Desulfobacterales bacterium
TCTGTATGGGGCAAAAACCTGGCAGCGGAAAAACGGTTCATGAACTCCTGGTTTACATTTAATTCCAGATAGGTGATCCGGTCGCGGATGGCCTCAATGTCATCAACCGCTATCCTGGAGGTCAGAAGCAATGACGCGCCGCCCAGAGAACTGTTTCCCAGCGATTTGTAGGTATCCTCCGGCAAATCCGGTATCATGCCGATGGTGATCGCTGACCTGGGTTTGATAAATGAGCCGAATGTCCCTGCCACATAAAAGGTTGAAAGGTCGTCAAATGTGATGCCCACATATTTCACAATGGTTTTTAAAATCGTATACATGGCTGCTTTGGACCGAATCAGGCTGTCAATATCCACCTGGCTTATGACAAGCGACTTTCCCGTGGCGGTCTGGTCAGACGGGGCTAAAATAAGCTGCCGGATGCCATCTTTCTCTTGGAGCCTACCACCACAATTTTCAGGTATAAACCGGCCCTGGATATCCACCATTTTTGACAAAAACAACTGTGCCATTAAATCGATCATGCCCGATCCGCAGATGCCTTTGGGCGGCAGGTTATCAATGGTATGAAGATGAATGTTTAAGCTTTCCGAATTAGTCACAGCCGGATCAATTAAAACCGTATCAATTACACCGGGACCGGCCGTCATGCCGATTTTTGACACACCGCCTTCTAAGGCCGGTCCGGCAGCGCCTGCACAGGCCACCAGCCATTCTTTATTGCCCAGCACCACTTCCGCATTCGTTCCCACATCCACCAGGATCGAAATTTCATCCTTTTGATGGAGTTTTGAATAAACAATCCCGGAAATCAGGTCACCGCCGAAATAACTGCCCACATTCGGAAATATAAAAATGCGCGCATTTTCATTTATCTGTATTCCGAGATCTTTTGCCGGAACCGTGTTGGGGGTGTTGACCACCGGGATATAAGGTTCCCGGATAATATGCCCCGGATATAACCCCATAAACAGATGGGCCATGCTGGTATTTCCTGAAACCGTCAGCAAATAGACATTTTCACGGTCAACGCCGGCCAGGTTGCAAACATTTGTAATATTTTCGTTTAAGCCATCTATGATCAACCGGTTTAATGTTTTAAGCCCCTCGTTTTTATCCGCAAAGTGGACGCGTTCCAGGATATCCGGACCAATTGCAATCTGGGGATTATCAAAGGCTGTTTCCGCAAGCGCTTCACCGGTTTCAAGATCAATGACTCGCAGCGCAACCCGGGTAGTGCCCAGATCAACGGCAATCCCCGCACAAATTGTTAAATCATTAATACTTTTTATCCCAATCAGCTTCCACCGCCCCTTGTCTTTAAAACAGATACACCGGGCCTGGTAAGCCCCGTCTCTTAACAGGTGAGGAAGGATTTTTAATAATGATAAATCAATATCAATATAATTTGTTTTTAAAACAGATTTTAATTCATTGATTAATCGGTCGGCATCTGCCGTGTTATCGCTTAAAGAGGGGGAAGGGATGCTTATGGTTACGATCCAGCCGGAATTTTTGTCTGTCATGGCACTACTTCTTCCCCGGCAATAATCGCTCAACTTCTGTTATGATTTGTCTCATTGCTTTTCCAGCTTTTTCCTGCACCAGGAGAGTGCTGGTTGTACCGGTTAAGGGAGTTGGTTCGGGATTAATTTCAATGATGGTGGCACCGGACTGTTTTGCGATAACCGGCATAAATGCAGAAGGCTGAACAATGGCGGATGTGCCGATAACCAGCATCAGATCACATTGTGAGGCGGCCTGCTGAGACCGGTCAAGTTCATTTGGGGGAATCCCTTCCCCGAAAAATACACAGTCGGGCCGGTAAATACCACCGCAGTCGCATCGGGGAGGTATGTGATCCAGGTTAATATCAACGGTTTGGCAGCGATGACCGCACTCAAGACACCGCAGCCAGGCAAAATTGCCATGAAATTCAATCACATCTTTACTGCCGGCCGATTGATGAAGCCCATCGACATTTTGCGTGATAATCGTCTTTAAAATACCGAGTTCCTCAAGGCGGGCCAGCCCGAGGTGAGCATCATTGGGTTTTGATTCAACCAGCATACCCTTCATTTCGCGCATAAACATCTCCCAGACTTTTTTGGGATTGTTCATAAACGCATCGATATGGGCAAATTCCATGGGATCAAATTTCTCCCAGAGTCCGCCCTTACCCCGAAACGGAGGAATTCCGCTTTCAACGGAAATCCCGGCACCCGTCAATGCCACGGCATACTTAGATGATGCAATATATTCCGCTGTTTTTTTTATAAGAGTTTCCATTCGGATATTTCCAGGAATAATTGAAGCAACTTTAGCCACTTCTCGCATTAAACTTGAAGGCTTAGCAAGAAGTCAAAATTTTCTTGGTTTTTAGCATAAAAAGTAGGTTTCTGCCAACTTAAAACAGGCCCGTCATCAAGGCTTCATACTTCAAACGACATATCCGCCCCAACCCCAAAACACTCCAATTCGCTTTTTCGCTCTGCAATCATGCGACGGCAATGCCCGACAATTTCGTCCATTTTCGCGTCTGTCCGCTCACTGTTTAAATGAAACAGCCCCAGACGTTTAACGCCCGCAAGCAGCGCCATTTCCAGAGCGTCCTGATATGCGGAATGCCCCCACTCCATGCTGTCAGCGTATTCCTCCTGGGTGTATTCCGCGTCATGAAAAAGAAGATCCACATCCACACAAAAAGCGGAATAATCATTAAATCTCAGGCCACCGGGATGAATATAGCCAAGCTCATTGTCCGTTAAAAAAACAAATGTTTTTCCGTCTTCAATAAATTTATACCCGCACCCACTGTTGGGATGACTTAATGAAATAGGAACAACGGTCACAGACCCGATCTGAAAGGCAGAGGGACACGCTTCCTTGTACGTTATTTTGGCCTTCAAATCAGAATAGCGAACCGGAAAATTTGGGGGCCCCATCATCTTGTTGACAATCACCTCAACAAAATTACCGGGAAATGGACATCTGTAAATTTGAATTTCAGATTCCGGCAGATACAATGGTTTAAAAAACGGGAATCCCATGAGATGATCCCAGTGGGAATGGGTAAACAGGAAATGATAAACCTTGTTGTCTTCCTTAATCAACTGGTTGCCCAGACGCCGAATGCCTGTGCCGCCATCGACAATGATCAGGTCTCCGCTTTTGGAACGGATTTCAATGCATGTCGTGTCCCCGCCGTATTTCAAATAATCAGGCCCAGATACCGGCGTTGCTCCTCTTGATCCCCAACATTTAATATGCATATATGTCCTCTAACCCTATTCAATGCTCTATCTTACCACAAATTGTATGCCAGATACCGTCTTTTATCCATCTTTTAATCACGGTCACATGATATTTGGATAATTTCGCTTCTATATGTGCGGCTTCACTGCGTAACAATCCTGATAGAATAAGCCATTTTTTTTGTAAAAAATCGGGGCAAAGAATCAATTTTTTCATTACATCATAATGAATATTGGAAATCAATAAATCTGCTGGACAGGGCAGCAAATCCTCGGCCTTGCCGTACACAACGCCGATGTGATCCTGCAACCTGTTTAAAGTCACATTTTTCCGGGCGGTTTTGGCTGCCAGAAAATTATTATCCACGGCTAAAGTTTGCCGGCAGCCAAGTCTGGCTGCGGCGATTGCAAGCAGTCCGGTTCCCGTCCCAAGGTCCAGCGCTGATCCAATCTGATTATTATGACATACAATTTCAATCGCTTCAAGGCAATCCCGGGTTGTGGGATGCGTTCCCGCACCAAATACAACACCCGGGTCAAGAAGAATCGGCACATCATTTTTATCAGCGTCAATATTTTTCCACGGCGGCATGATTAAAAACCTGCCCACGCGAAAGGGATCCACCGGTTCCCCGTGCCACTGATCATAGGACATGCAGAAATGATCTTTGAGTGTCAAATGGGGTTGAACCGTCAGCAATTGCTCAATCCGATCTTCGGCTGATTCTGAAAAGAAAAGAAATGACGTGTCCCCTTCTTCCCAGTTACCGATAAAATCGTCTCCGAATTGCTCCTGGCCTGAATCTAATCTGCCGTTAAAATAGTATATAAAGAGTTTATCGTATGGTGACGACGCCATCAAATAATGCGATCAAATATTTCAAAGGCAGCCTTAACCGCCTTACTATCTTCAGACATTTCCACCGTCGGTTTTCCCTTTGCATCATAATCATAAATCATGTCGTCTTCGGGAACCCTGCCGGCAAATTCAAGACCATTATCCTTGATCAACTTCATTATTTCATCGGATATGGAATCTTTGGTCTGGTTTAAAATAAGATAGCTTTTCACCACCCCGATATTTAACTCTGCGGCCAGTCTGTGAATGCGGAATGCCGCCTGAAGCCCCCGACGGGACGCATCTGAGACAATTATCAGCACATCCACATTTTTTGTGGTCAACCGGCTGATATGTTCCATGCCGGCTTCATTGTCCATCACAATATAGGGATAATTATCTGAAAGCCGCTCTAAGCAATTAATCAAGATGGTATTTGCAGCGCAATAACAGCCAGTTCCCTCAGGTTGCCCCATCACGATCAGGTCATATGCCCCTGTTTCTATCACTGATTCTTCCAGGCGCATGGAAATGAAAATGTCTTTTGTCATACCCGACGGGACAGTCCCTTTTTTCATGTCTTCCCGGGCATTCCCCAGGGTGTCGGTCACCTCCAACCCCAGAACTTCATTTAAATTATAATTTGAATCCGCGTCAACTGCGAGGATCGGGGTTTTACCTTTATTGACCATATATTTAATCAGCAGGCCGGCAATGGTTGTTTTTCCGACACCGCCTTTACCGGCCAGTGCAATTGTATATGCCACTTTCTATCTTCTCCTTTCTAAGTCTAATAAAACATTAACGATAGCAAAGTTAAGACACTTGTTTGTCTCAGTCAAGTATCTTTTACGGTGTTGCGAAAACACCCTTTCAAACAACTCAGTTGTAATCGGTTGAAATGATTGAT
>JAOZOL010000644.1 GCA_029933295.1 Desulfobacterales bacterium
ACGTTTCGTCTGTGGCGGCAGCTCGTCCAAGGTCCTCCCGAGGACTTCGGAGGCAAGACGGTTCGCCATGGCGATATCGGAAATCTCGACCTCGATATAGTCCACTCTCTTGCCTTCGATCACCCCGTTTCTCAGCTCCCTCTGGTGCTGGTGGACGAGCGCGACGGTCTCGATCAAGCCGTGGTACTTCATGTGGTCTCTCCGCGTCCTGGTGGTGCTGCTGAGAAAGGTCAGCATCGGCGAGTAGGGATTGACGACGTCGAGCGGCCGAAGAAGACGCTGGGCGTTCTGGTGCAGCTTCCGCTGCGCGCCCCTGCTCAGGCGCCGCTTGAGTCCTTCGAAGGTGCGGTCTTCCCGCTGCATGCGATGAATGGCTTCGGTCTGCTCCCGGCTCTCGTCGACGGCGAGGACGACGAGGCGGTTCAAAAGCTCTTCGTCGAGGTCGATTGCTGTGGTAGTCAGCAATATGGCTGTGGGTCCCTCGACGTGGTATTCGTGGGTATTCAGCCGCCCGGTCTTCGGGTCTTTGCCGGTGGAGGCGATGGTGAGTTCTCCCTCGGACTGGAGGAGCTTGAGCGGGTATGAGGCGCGCTCGGCGCCTTCTTCTTCGGCGATGGCCAGGACCTTGTGTTTCAAGTCGGTCTCGCCCATGTAAAAGAGGCTCTGGCCGGTCATGGCGGAGTACTGGACGCGGTCTTCGGGAGGCACGAAGGAGAGCACAGCGTCCATCAGCGCGGATTTGCCGGCGGCTGAGGAGGACTGGACCATGACGCCGAGGGGCTTGGTGAGTTTCCGGGAGACGGTGGCGAGGTAGGCGACGAGTTTATTGGTCTGCTCGCCCACCAGGCCGCAGGCGGAAAGGTCCTTTGTGACTCTGTCCAGGAGTCCGGGGTCTTTCAGAAGCTCGAGGGCTGCTTTCTTCTCGTCCTCCGTCAGTTTGACGCTTGTGTCTTCCGGCTGGAGTTCTCGATTGATTCGCTCTTCCTGGATCTCTTCGAGCTTGAGGAGGACACGGCCCAAATCCTTTGCCAGTATCTCCTGTTTGAGCTGAAGCTCTGTGGCGGCCTGCTTCAAGAAGCTCCCCCGCTGTCTCGAAGAGTAGAGGTCGAGGCTATCGACGTGGAAACGCTCCCCGAAGGCGACCAGGAGGTTGATGCGGAGTTGTTCGTAGCTCAAGTTTCGGGCAAGGCCCCGGATCCGCCAGCGGCGATCGCCGAGGGTGACGACGATCTCGTGCTCGCGGATCTCCGTCGGGACGTCTCCCGCCGGAG
>JAOZOL010000645.1 GCA_029933295.1 Desulfobacterales bacterium
GATTTTTCATCGTCAATGACAACGGTATCAACTACTATACCCGGGCCGGTGATTTTATCTTTGATAAAGATGGTTATATGGTTAATAGCAGCGACCTGCGGGTGCAGGGGTGGGGAGTGTCCGAAGATGGGGGAACCATTGGTGATATTACCGATATCAATATTGCTGATGTTTCTTCGTCCAGTAAAGCAACGACCGAGATTGGTATCGGTGCCAACCTTGATTCAACTGCGGAGACCAGATTTGTCATTAGCGATAATAACAATCAGTTGGTAGTAGGTGGGGTTGCGGACCCCATCGTTTTTAATTCCGGTACCTATACCGGGGAAACCCTGGCAGCGGCAATGCAGGAGAAAATTCGCACTGCTTTAGGCAATAATGATTTTGATGTTTCTTACAGTAACGTAACCGGCAAGTTTACCTTTGCCAACAATACCGGTAGTGATGTGGTTTTTGATGTTAACAATACGGATACTACCATTAAAGAACTTATCGGTCTGCCAGTAGAAGATCGTGATGGAGTCGCAGGTCCAGATAATATTACGATAACCAATGGCACCAATGCTATCAGTGGGACAGCAAGGCTGACAGATAAACTATTTTATGTCAATAATAACAATAATACAATTATTTTTACTGAGGGTGGGGTAGAATTTCAAGCGGTTATACCGGTTCAGCCGACACCATACAATTCTTTGAAATATAGTACTGGTACAACGATTGAAGATGATCCTGGTTCTATGGCGGCGGCGTTGGAGGATGCTTTTCTTAATGCTGAAGATACTGCCGGTGGAGGAACGAACCCCGTTAGTGCATATACTGTTGACTACGATGATGCCACGGGTAAATTTACCATCAGCTCTGATGGCGCTGGTGGTGATGTTACCTTTAACTGGGATGATGATCGAACTTCCGCCGAACAATTGCTGGGTTTTGCCAGTGAATATGATACCAATAATACCTTGACGGTAAACAGTTTTACAATTAGTGGTGCCGGGGATATTGAGAGTGTTTATTCTCCCAATACGGTTTTTGATCCAACGGCAGCAACGTATTCCACTGCTTTAAATGTGTATGATACACTGGGGTCTCCTCATACGATCACCCTGTATTTTAAGAAAGTATCAAGCAATAATTGGGAATGGCAGGCAGTGATGAGCAGTGATGACCTTGACAATGGAGTCCCCGATGGCACAAGCGGAACCCCTCAGACCATGATGGTGGGCGGCGGCGGGACGATGGAATTCAACCCCAATGGTTCACTTAAAG
>JAOZOL010000646.1 GCA_029933295.1 Desulfobacterales bacterium
ACTTTTTACGATTCTGTCAAATGTGGGAGACATGCCATGGAAGATAAAAAATTCGACCTTGAAACCCGGCGGCTGGGCGAACCCAGGATCACTTCACCCATGACCGGGCGGTTTATTGACGAAAGTGATCACGTTGTTCTTAATGCGAATCCAAAGTATCTCGAACCGTTTTTTAAAGAGGGAAAAAAGCCGCCGACGTTTGAAATCGCCGGACCCCGGGAAAAGATTTTTTTTGATCCCTCTAAACTCAAATGCGGAATCGTCACCTGCGGGGGGCTCTGTCCGGGATTAAACGATGTGATCCGGGCGATTGTTATGGGGCTTTTTTATCATTACGGGGTTAAAATCGTATTCGGTTTTCCATACGGTTTCGAGGGGCTTGCCCATAAATATGGACATGAGCCAATTGAATTTACACCTGAAAAGGTGAAAGACATTCACCAGATGGGCGGCACCATTCTGGGCTCTTCGCGAGGGCCCCAGGATGTTCCGGACATGGTAGATACCTTAGAGCGCATGAGCATCGGCATCCTGTTTACCATCGGTGGAGACGGAACCTTAAACGCCGCCCATGCCATTGCCGAAGAAATCACCCGGCGAAATCTGAAAATCGGTGTCATCGGCGTACCCAAAACCATAGACAACGACATCTCCTTTACGGACATGTCGTTTGGTTTTGTCACAGCCGTTTCCGAGGCAAGGACGGCCATCTATTCGGCGCACACAGAGGCCCAGGGGGCAAGAAACGGAATCGGTCTGGTGAAGTTGATGGGAAGGGAATCCGGTTTTATCGCAGCCTTTGCCTCCATCTCCAACGGCGATGTTAATTTCTGTTTAATTCCCGAGATGCGGTTTTCCATGGAAGGCTTTTTTGGGGCATTAAAGGAGCGGCTGGAAAGTCGAAGACACGCGGTCGTGGTAGTTGGCGAGGGCGCCGGTCAGGATCTCATTGAGGCCACGGGCGATCGGGATGAATCGGGTAATATTCGATTTGCTGATATCGGTCTTTTCCTTAAAGATCAGATTCAAAACTATTTCAAAAAAATTGAGATGGATGTCACGTTAAAGTACATCGACCCCAGCTATACGATCCGAAGCATGCCGGCAAACCCATATGACTCGGGCTTTTGTCTGCTGTTGGGACATAATGCGGTCCATGCCGGAATGGCCGGAAAAACTGACATGGTGGTCAGTCACTGGTACAACGAGTTTACCCATGTTCCCATTCCCCTGGCCATATCCAAGCGAAAGCGAATCCATCCGAAATCA
>JAOZOL010000202.1 GCA_029933295.1 Desulfobacterales bacterium
TTTTTTGTTAAATCGGGACAACAGGGTGACAAAGCCGATATAGCATGATCCCAAACCAAGGCTGTGTGCGTAGTTCGTCATATTCGCAGCAGCTATATTACAGTTGTCCGCCCCGAAAAAAGATATGGACGGCCCGTGAAGTAATACCAGAACCGGCGCGTTATGCAGGATCAGGTCTCGTCCGGATTCATTCAGTTCAATATAGTATGACATGGGTTCAACGTATTTTTGAAGCATTGCATTGATTGAAGGGCTTAACTTGAGTCCTTTAAAAACGTATTGTCCGCTTCGGGTGGTGGAGTATTTATAAAAACTTACGGCTGTTGAAAAAACCATTGAAGAGATTTTTTTTAATATGTTCGGGTCTGTAATAACTATATACGATACATGCTGCGAATTGCTGGCAGTCGGGGAATACCGGGTAACATTAATGATGTCTTTGATTATTTTCTGTTCAACGGGTTTGTTTTTGTAATGCCGGATGCTGCGACGTGAAAGAGCTATTTCTTTATATACTTGAGGATCAATGAGTTTCCGTTTGACCCGCCGCACCTGGGCGGTCTTTAAAAAGTCGTTTTCAATGGCATTTTTGGGGCAGACCGCCACACAATGACTGCACCGGTTGCACAAGTTCTGGTCGGTCATCGTTGGAATTCCGTTTATATCCTTCCATACGCCGGATGCACAGTCTAATACACAGTGCATACAGAGATTGCATTTTTCTTCTACGCGTCGAATTTTTGTCTTCATCTCGAACCTATTTTGAAACCGTTACGATTGAATCGGTCTTTCCTCTTGTAAACAGGATAATGTATAAAATGAAAATAAAACTGATCGTCGCAATAACGGCGAAAAAACGATAATAGCACCCTAATGGCGCAAGAACCATGACTGTAAGCCAGTGGAATGCAATCAGCCTGTGGGAGTGAAGTTTCAGCGGAAAATCATTAAACCGGCAGATTATGGCAAGCCCGCAGAGATTCCAGCCGTAAAGGGAGGCAAAGGAATGCATACGCATCAGCCATTTATAATTTTCACTCACATAATCCGGAGATACTTCATAGATAATATATAAAATCCCGGTGACGGCTGTATACAGCAGAAATCCCATGCCGGAGACCAGAAATGCTTTTTGTTGCAGGTTTTTACCCAGAGTCAACAATAGATACAGAATCATGATGATGGTTGCAAAAAGAATGGATGTGACAAACACCTGGGGAATCAGTTTTTCAAAAATAATAAACAGAAAAAAAATGATCACGCCAAGGTTCACAAACCAGAATCCGATGTTTTTCAACCACAGGATGATATGACCGTCATCTTTCATGAGATTAAACAGCAAAGACATGGTAATCAGGGAAAGGGGAAAGGAAAAGCCCAGAAAAAAGGTGTCGAGTTGAAGTTTTGGAAAATTGTTAATGATCCCGAGATACTCGTTGTTTAAGATGACAAGGCCTGAAATGACCATCCCCATGGAAAGACACAGGAGCGATGCCTGATGAAATTTAGCGGAAACAGGAACATCTGACTTAAAGAAATCAAATGGAAACAGCGAGAATTTTTTTATCCGGGCACTTTCCACAATTGCCACCAGCATCAACGTGATGATAAGCACCGGAATATAAATTTTTAAAAAAGCAAAAATCGCATACGCAATGGTTAAAAAAAGAAAAACGATTATTTTTTTTGAAATTTTATTTTTTCCTTCGGTAAAATACAGAAGGATTGCGCCGCCGCTGCATAAGTTAAACAGAAAAATGTGCAGGCGGTCAAAATTGTAGAAGATGGCTTCCGGTGTAAATAAATTAAGAAACCCGAAAAATAATGCCAGAGACATTAGTACCAGAATTAAAATTCGAAATTGTATGCTCATGATAAGTTTTCATTATTTTTGCCCAGTAAATGCGCCAAAGCAGATGCAAGGCCGGGATGCCTGAATTGGTATCCGACTTTTTCAAGTACTGCCGGCTTTACACGGGTGCTTGAAAGAATGGTTTCACGTCCCATCTCTTTGCCAAAAGCAATTTCAATGGCTTTTTTGGGTATGGTAAAACAGGACGGCCGTGAAAGGACGTTGCTTAATATCCGTGTGAATTCTTTATTGGTAGAAGGATGTGGTGAAACAAGATTAACCGGTCCGGTTATCTGGTCGTTGAATATCGTATGATGGATGGCGCCCACAGCATCGTCAATGCCGATCCAGCTCATAAATTGCCGTCCGGAGGAAATTTTTCCGCCCATACCCAGTTGAAACGGGAGGAGTAATTTGCCCAACGCGCCGCCCTGGGGAGACAAAACAATGCCGAACCGAAGAAAAACGGTGCGGATACCGGTTTGAGCGGCCGCATCCGCAGACTTTTCCCACATGCGGCATACATCTGAAATAAAGTCATCCCCGGGTTTATCTGCTTCAGTTAAGACGGTGTCTCCGCGGTTTCCATAATATCCAATGGCAGACGCGCATAGAAACGCTTTCGGTGGAGTTTCCATCTTAGAGATCGTTTCGGCGATTAATCGGGTGCTTTTTACCCGGCTGTTGATGATGCGTTTCTTTTTTTCTTTAGTCCATCTGCCTTCACCAATATTTTCTCCGGACAGATGAATTACAATATCAATCGGCGCGATAGCGTTAAGCTCCAGTTTGCCGGAAGCCGGATCCCAGTAAATTTCATTTTTATCTTTATCAGGAGGACGTCTTACCAGTTTCAGGACATTATGGCCGCCGGTGGTTAAAAAGGGGATAAGGGTTGAGCCGATCAAGCCGCTGGCACCGGATAATAAAATTGTCAATGGTCCGTGTTGTTTTGCAGATTGATGGCCGGCAATATCATCAATGGTTGTATGATGACGATAAGTAAAAATCCTGTTTAGTTTTTTTTGAACAAATCCATCCATTATTACGGTGCTTATCGGGTGAAAGGGAAGGGCGTATTCAATGGTGTCTTCGAGCAGACATCGATCATTTCCGATTGGTTCAAATCGATGGGTATGAACCCATTTTGAAAATGGGCCGCTAATTTGTATATCTTTAAACATGCTGTTTTTTTCGTATTCGATGTGGCGGGCATGCCATTTATAGTGGATTGGCCCGGTTTTCATTTTCATTACGACTTGAGCGCCAATATGGATTCCACCTGAGCTGTGAATGACCTCAAGGGGGTCCCAGGGGGGAGAAAGCCGTTTAATGGCCCCCGGACGCGCATGCCAGTTAAAAACTGTTTCAACCGGTGCATTTATTTGTGATTTTTTTTTAAACAGGTTTGTCTTCATCAGATAGATTCCTGATCCCGCATGATATTCCCTTGCTGGGGGAGTGTTGCTTTAAACAAATTCGACATTTATCATTAGAACACATCTGACAGGAAAAGCAATCCGGGCATTTGTGTTTTTTTTGACTGTCCGGCGGTTTTTCCGGTACATATAATTTGCCGGGCAGCCCTTTTATTTCTATAAACGACATTTTGATCAATTTTTCTGGAGTTCAGGAAATATAAATCGGTCTTTGCCGCAGAATACCATCAAATCATCACCTCTTGAACAGGCGAGGGTCATATTGACGGCCCGGGCCAAATCAACCCCGAGCGACGTGGGGCGGGAAATCCCCACAAGCATCTCAATTCCGGCCCGGGCAGCTTTCTGGATTAGTTCGTAGCTTAACCGTGAAGACATGACGCAAATGCAGGCTTTTGATATTTTATTGTCCATGAAAATTTTGCCGATGGCTTTGTCTAATGCATTATGGCGTCCCACATCTTCAGCAGACGACAGAACCTGTAAGGTTTTATCCAAGATTAAAGCCGCATGTGCACTTCTGGTTTTTTTGTGAAGCGGTTGAAACGAGTAAAGCAGATTTGCGCATTCCCTTGCCTGGTCGATGGATATTTTAAAACTGTTTTTAACCGGAGTGGTAATCTGGTGGAGATCTTTGACCACTTCCTTGCCGCAAATTCCGCAACTGGTCTGGCTGACAAAGCCTTTACGGTTTAAAAGATCAACAACTTTTTTTTTCCGGTTATCTGTGAGAGTTATTGTGGCGACATTTGTATTGTCTTCAGTACAGAAACCTATGGTTGCAATATCTTTTGTAGAATCAATCAGGCCTTCGGATAGACAGAAACCGGCCACATGAGCGATTTCATCGCCTGGTGTCCGCATTACCACGGAATAGGGATTCCCTTCAATTCTTATGGACAGAGGCTCCTCTATAATCAAAGCCTGAGAATATTCTCGGTGTTTCTTTTTTGTAAAGTGAATAATTGTCTGATCTGTTGATACAGTCATGTTCGGCATATAAATTTCTTACATTCATTTTCAGTGAGTATATCCATGGTATAAAAAATCCGCTGTTCCTTTTCCCTGTGTTCTCGCGTAAGTGTTTCCGAATGAATGTTCTTAAACTGATTTGATATCATAATAAAGCTGATCAAGTCAAAATCAGAATATTAAAAATTATCAAAAGTTGGCATATTCCGTGCATCATTTAAAGTTAATACCTGAATTTTGCAAGAGACGGTTCTTATCAATTTTCATGCAAAATTCAGGATATAACAATCCACAGAAAGGAGATAACGATATGATGCAACTTTCAGACTTGAGAAAAAATAATATGCTGCTTGATTCAATTGACTGGAATATGACGCCCGAAGAGGCTGTTCGGCTTTACCTTGAATGGGGAAACAACTGGGCCCGTGGAAATTACGTTATTCGATCCAAAGATGACGTATCGTATTATTTTGTTGTGTATGCCTGGGAAGCTCCGCCTGTTATTTACTTGATCAAGCGAAATTCGGAAGAAGCGGTTGAACTGGCAAAGATCAGAATGCCGGATGATATTAAAAAGAAATTTTTAGATGAAGTCGGTCATAGCAAAGGCGTTTATTCAATAGAGGGGGTTGTGAAGGAGTGGCTTAAAAGCCAGCTTTATCATTGATTAATGACTTCGGTAAAAGCCGGTGCCTTTAAAGC
>JAOZOL010000647.1 GCA_029933295.1 Desulfobacterales bacterium
TGCGGCTGTAGCCCACCAGGCCCAGAAGACCAATCCCCATCAGCAGGATGGTGGAAGGCTCAGGAACGGGGGCGGCAGTGACATTCACATTATCTATGCCAGCCACAGAGGCTGTACCAGTCCAGTAATAGGAATCAGATTCCTCCATCAACCTGAATATTAACCTTGCATCATCTGTAGTATAACCTGAAATATCAATAACCTCATTATATGAACCGTATGCCATTCCATTGTCTGGATTCCGGAAGCTTGTACCTTTCGTTTCTAAATCAATCAGTGTAATCTTATGGGCGGGTCTGCCGTCCTGCCTTACAAAAGATAAGAAAGTATCATCAGCGGAGGCTGAATTATCCCAATAATCAAAAGCCCAATTAAAAGATATTGCCAGTTTATCGAGACCTGTAACATCAAAATCTTGTCTTAGCGTTGACTTACCATCAGTATTTTTAAGACCTAACAAAGCATATTTTCCATCCATCCCTTGGGCTATTGCAAAAGGTCCAGAAATACCAGCAGTATTAGCAATTCGTACATCACCGTTGGTTGTCCACCCATTTAAATCTGCATTAAAATCTCCATTAGTAATCAAATTGGCGCTTGCTGTTCCCACCAGCCCCAACACCAAGGTCACCGCGCATAAGAATGTTAAAAACTTTTTCATTTCCTCTCTCCTTCCCTTTATGAATTAAAAATTAAAAAACCTGCTGTTTGTTGAATTCTTCAAATATAATGAAGCAACTGTCATGCCAGGTGTGCAACTGCTTGAAATGATAGCAATTATTGAAGGACAAATGTGTTCGGATTGGGTTGCTGTAAAAAAAACCGACAGGGTTGAAGTTTGACGGGGACAGGCTTACAGGAGGGAAATTCCTGTAAAACCACAGTTTATGTTGTGTTTTTCAGGAAATTTCGAAGCGTGGGCGATGAAAAGTCAAAAAAAAGGCCTGGAAATGGTGTCGGGAAATTTTACAGGGTGATGCGGTCAGGTTTGCTGCCGTTTTTGAGTGTGGTCAGGTCTTGCATTGTGCCGGGTGGGTTTAAATGGTGGCGTCCATGGTTTGCAGACGTTTGCCCCAATCAAGAATTTTTCGATCGGCGGTGACCAGGGTGGCGGCATGCTCCAGCGCCGTGGCCACAATCATGCGGTCGACGGGATCGCCGTGAAAATCCCGCAGCTGACCGGCTTTAAGCGCGGTGGAGCTTTCAAGGGGAATGTCCAGCAAGCCGTTGTGCAGCAGCTCGAGGCGCCAGGTATCGAGTTCCA
>JAOZOL010000648.1 GCA_029933295.1 Desulfobacterales bacterium
CGGAAAGCTCGGCGAGGCAGGAATCTCCTGGGTCTTCACATCGCCTTGAGGCTCAGGAGCAGCGGCTAAAGGAAGAAGAGGCTCGGCCTCGGCGATGTGCCTGTTCTTCGTTGCTTTCTCCGGGGATAGCTCAGCGGGAGTGTCGATGAGGGAGAGGGTCTTGAGCGGGCCGGCGATGTGCTGCGCTCCTCGTAGGACGAGGCCGAGGGAGTGCTTCGCCGGTTGGACTTTTCGCGCGTATTCGTTGGCGTCCATGTGGTGCGGAAAGAGGACCCGGAAGCTGGTGATCCCTTCGCCCGCCAGGCGCTCAGCGAGGGCTTCGGCGGCGCGGTCTCCGGCATCGTCCCGGTCATACGCGATGAGGAGACGCGTGATCCCGGCGTCGAGGATGGCTTCATGCAGCTGCTCGGTGAATCCGTTGGTCCCGTAGGCTGCGATGGCGTTCGTATAGCCTGCGGAGACGAAGCTCAAGGCGTCGATGAGGCTCTCGCAGAGGATGAGTTCTTCAGGGTTCCTGAAGGCTGCGGGGTTGAAGAGGCCGCGATTCGGGCCCGGGAGGTAGAGGTGCAGCGGGGTGCCTTTGCGGAGACTCGGGGTGATCTTGCGGCCGTACATCTGCACCACCCTGCCCTCGAGGTCGTACAGTGGGACGACGAGGGAGCCGCGGAGGAGTTCGTGGCCGGTGGTCTTGATGATGCCGAGTTCTGAAAGGCGCTGCCTGATGGCACGGCCGTCTTTGTAGCGGCTGGGAGGAATGTGGTAGCCCAGGGTGCGGTTTGAAAAGCCCAGGTGGAAGGGCTCGACGAGGGCGGCGGGGTCGAGGCCTCGTTTTTCGAGATAGGCCGTGGCTTCCGGGGATTCGAGAAGGGTCTGGTGGTAGTAGTCAGCGACCTGAAGACGGAGGTCGTCGTCGCCGGCTTCGGGGGTGACGAGGGCGGGGAGCGGGTTGTTCTTGGTGGGTGTGGATGGGCTTGGGGCGCCGGGGAGGTCTTTGCGAAGGATTTCGACGGCATGGCGGAAGGAGACGCCATCGAGCCGCATGACGAAGTCGATCACCGAGCCTTTGGCGTCGCAGCCGAAGCAGTGGAAGAGGTTTTTTGCGGGGTTGATCCGGAAGGAGGGCTCGGTCTCCTCGTGGAAGGGGCAGAGGCCGAGGAAGTCTGAGCCCTTGGCTTCGAGAGGGACCCCGCGGGATCGAGCCAGCGCAACGAGGTCGATGTCTCGCTTGAGTCGGTCGAGTTGGTCTTGTGGGATCCTGGCCAT
>JAOZOL010000649.1 GCA_029933295.1 Desulfobacterales bacterium
TTTTTTTTTTGAGTTTTTTTGATTTGGATAAATAAGCCGCTGCAAACGCGGTAAATGGTACCGCCAGAATAATTCCAATTGCCCCTGCAATCCCTTGAATAATTTCACCGACAATTAAGTTCGAACTGATGATCAGTTCATAGGGCCTTCCCAATTTTAATAACAGGAGCAGATATGATATACTGCCGCCGACATACGCCAGAATAAGGGTGTTTGACATCGTACCCATTATATCCTTGCCCACATTCATTCCTGAATTAAAAAGCTGTCTGGCCGGTATTTTTGGGTTATAGGCCTGGAGCTCTTCAAGAGCTGAAGCGATACTCATGCCCACATCCATCACCGCACCAAGAGAACCAATAAGAACACCGGCAAAAACAAGGCCGCGAAAGTCAAGGGGCATGCCGGCCTGCTTGAAATAAAGTACCCGCGCCTCCTCAAACGGAATTCCTGTTGTGTGGGACAGAATTCCGATGATAAACGCGGCCAACCCTGCCGAGGCCACGCCAAAACAGGTTCCCAGGATGGCGGTAAAAGATTTTCTGGTAAAACCGGTTAGAATCAGAAAAACAATGATGTTTATGGCAAAAGCCGTTGTGATGCTGGCGAATATGGGGTCGTAGCCATTTTTAAGAAGCGGCAAAAGGACAAGAAATATCAATAAAAGCGTGAAATTAAGCGAAAGGATGGATTTAAGGCCTGTCTTTTTCCCAATTATCAGGAGGAGAATAAAAAAGATTGCAACTATCCCATAAACATATTGCTCCCGGTTATAGCTCACGATATATGCGCGCGCTTTATCCCCTTTTCCGCCTCTGAACCGCACCAGCACCTTGACCCCTGGTTTGGCATCAACACCATGGCCCGGAACAACGGATAGCATCGCACTTGTCTCAAATATCTTGCCTTTTCGTTCCCCTGATAATATTTTGAGTTTAACCAATTTATAGCCATGAGTCAGCGTATGCTGCTCCTGTGGTTTACTATGATCTTCCAAAACCTCAATGATGACTGCTTTATCAACATGATAAGGGTTTTTTTGCTTATCAGTCGGTTCTGAGGCAGAAGCTGCACCAGCCCGGATGCAACACAGTATTATTAAAAAGAAAAAATATACACCGAGGCGTTTACGATACGTATTCATGGCCCACGTAATATCCAGTTAGAACAAGATTATATGGATTAGATTTTAAGTTTCAATATCGATAATGTATTTAACGTGAAAATTAAAGTCCAGTATTTTTTACGGGTAAAGGGCAGGG
>JAOZOL010000650.1 GCA_029933295.1 Desulfobacterales bacterium
GGGACAAATCTTTAAACTTGAAAATTTATTTGTCAATTTTCCAACACTTTGTTTTGTATTTCTTACCATTTTTGTATCGATCAAGAAAAAGGGGGTTACATGCAAACGACTATCTCGACCAAATATCAGGTAGTGATTCCAAAGCCGGTCAGAAAACGTCTTAACCTGAAGCCCAAACAAAAGTTGACGGTAATTGAGAAAGACAAAATGCTTATTCTTATTCCTCACTCTTCTCTTGAGGAGCTGAGAGGCATCGCAGCAGGCGCCAAAACAGATGATTACCGGGAAAAGAAGGATCGCTTCCGATGATTATTGTAGACTCCTGCGGATGGCTGGAATGGTTTTCCGACGGCAAGCTGGCTGACGCATATGAAAAGTATCTTGCCGACCCGGATAGCCTTTTGATCCCCGCGATTATCCTTTTCGAGGTCTATAAGATTCTCAAAAGGGAGGTTGGCGAGGAAAAGGCACTGCTTGCCGCAGGATATATGAAAAATTCACCCGTAATCCCGCTCGACGAAACTCTTGCTCTGGCAGCGGCGGATATTGCCTTGAAGAAAAGTTTAGCCATGGCAGATGCCATTATTGTTGCGACCGCACGCGCCACTGACTGTAAAATCATAACCTCAGACTCGGAATTAAAAGATCAACCCGGTGTGAAGTACATACCAAAAAATTGATCCATTCCCGTTTTTTGAATTCTGGAATGGGAAATAGGGCCACCCATTTATTTCTGGACGGCTTTTGGGGGAAGACCGAGACAAGCGGGATGTTATTTTGTATTTATTGTGGGAGGCAGGCAGATACGCTAATCAAAGGATCTGTGTCAATTAATGATTCAATTCAAAATGTGACACCCGGCCTTTAATGAATGCAACCATGAGCTATGGAGGGATAATGCGATGAAAGAATTTAGCGTAATAATTGAAAAAGACGAGGATGGCTATTTTGTTGCTTCTGTACCGGCGCTCCGTGGGTGTCATACTCAGGCAAAATCTCTTGACACATTAATGAAGAGAATAAAAGAGGCTATTGAACTTTGTCTTGAAGTGGAAAAACCGACATTCAGTGAATTTATCGGTGTTCAAAAAGTGGCTATCAACTGATGACTACGTTTCCCGCAATAACCGGCAGCCGGTTAATTCGTGCCCTGCGCAAATTGGGATTCGAAGTAATCCGAATAAAAGGCAGTCATCATTTTTTGGAGCATCAAGACGGTCGATGCACCGTTGTTCCCTTAGGGGGGTGTTTTTTCTCTTGAC
>JAOZOL010000203.1 GCA_029933295.1 Desulfobacterales bacterium
TCAAAGGTGGAAGGTGGAAGGTATAGGGTATAGGGTATAGGGTATAGGGTATAGGGTATAGGGTATAGGGTTAATTTGAAATAATTTGGCAGGGATTATAAAGAAGTGTGTTCAAATTTGAAGCTGGCGTTTGTGACCGGTTTATCGGATAAAAAGTTGAATCAAAAGCTGTTACCATTGCAGGCGTTAGCAGAAGTCGAACAGATTGATATATACCGACGGCTTCCATATTCCGGCCATAAAATCAGATGGATGGGGATGCCCCGGCTGTTTTCAAAAATTGCGATTCTGGGTGATATGTGGCGGTTTTTAATATTGATGAAAAATGCGAAAAAATATGATGTGATCATCGGATGTCATCAACGATTTCATGGGGTGTATGCGGCAATCGCCGGATATTTTTTTCAGATAAAAGTGATACAACTTGTTATTACCGATTTAGTGTGGATTAATAAAATATTTTTGGCAGGTTGGGCGTTAAAAAAAGCTGATGCCGTGGGTTTTCGCGGGCAGAAATCAATTCAATATTTTAAAAACCAGTATGGTAACATGAAAATTTGTTTTATTCCCCACAACATCTGGCAACCCCGGAATACGAATTCCATTTCCGTCCTGGAAAACAAATCAATTGATTTATTGTATGTCGGATATCTGGCAGACTATAAAAATATACCGGACTGGCTGAAAACCGCTGAAAGAGTCAAAGCCATGAAGGGGCAGCTTAAAGCGGTTATGGTCGGTGAACAGCCGGACAAAAAATTGGTCCATATGATCAAAAAACTGGGTCTGTCCGATGATATTGAATTTCCCGGTCCGGTTTACGGTGAAAAGCTGGCACAATATTATGAAAAATCAAAAGTTTTTTTACTGACCAGCTTTTACGAAGGACTTCCCATGGTTGCACTGGAAGCCATGAATGCCGGTTTGCCTGTTGTCGCAACGGATGTGGGCGATACGGCTGACCTTGTCAAGGATAATGAAAATGGATATTTGATAAAAGTAGGGGAAATTGAAAAAGCAGCCAGATTGATATTCATGCTGTTAAATGATAAGGATGTATATCAGAAAATATCTAAGAATGCTTATCTTGCCGCTGGTTGTTTTTTAGAAAAATGTAAACTGGAAACGGTTTCAAATGAGTGGCATATGGTTTTTGAAAAAATGGGATTATTAAATGATTTAATGAAGCAGGTTATATGAAATTAATTGTTCAGATTCCATGCTTGAATGAAGAAAAAACACTGCCTGAAACCATAAATGATATCCCCCGGACTATTGAAGGGATTGATGCAGTTGAGATCCTTATAATAGATGACGGAAGTACGGATCGTACCGTGGATGTCGCCCGTGAATTGGGAGTGGATCATATTGTCTCGAATCGGGGCAATAAAGGGCTGGCTTTAACATTTATGAAGGGGGTGGATGCCTGTCTGCGGCTTGGGGCGGATATTATTGTGAACACGGATGGTGACAATCAATATAATGGTGCAGACATTGCAAAGCTGGTTCAGCCGATTTTAAAAGGTGAAGCTGATATTGTTGTCGGTGACCGGAAAACGGAAACAATTGCGCATTTTAGTTTTATTAAAAAAAAGCTTCAGAAAATGGGAAGCATGATGGTTCGCTTTCTTTCCGGGACACGAGTGCCGGATGCCGTCAGTGGCTTCAGGGCATTTTCACGGGATGCGGCGATGCAGCTAAATGTTGTTTCAGCCTATTCATACACGGTGGAAACCATTATCCAGGCCGGTAATAAGAAATTAAGCATTGCCAGTGTCCCTGTGGGGACCAACCCAAAGACCCGTGAATCAAGGCTGGTTAAAAGTATCCCCCGGTTTATCATGCAGCAATTTTCTACAATGCTCAGAATGTATGCCATGTTTAAACCGTTTAGAACATTCTTTTTTATCGGCGCGGTTTTTATAATTATCGCAATGGTTCCGTCTGTACGGTATATATATTTTTTGATGATTGGCAAGGGCAGTGGGCATATTCAGTCCCTGATTCTGGCAACGATTCTGTTTGTCGTGGGGTTCCAGGTTTTAATTGTGGGATTGCTCGGTGATGTGATTTCTTTTAATCGAAAATTAATTGAAGAGACCTTGCTGCGTGTGAAAAAAATTGAAATTGATGATTTAAAAAAACGTGATCAGACAGAATGACTAATTATTTATCTTAATATTAAATTTTATTTTGGAGATGTTTATGTATCAGTTTGCTCTTTTGGGGGCCTCGGGCTTTGTGTCGCCCCGCCACATGAAAGCCATAAAGGAAACCGGTAATCACCTGGCAGCTGCTCTGGATCCGAATGACAGTGTCGGAATTATTGACAGCTATTTTCCGGAAGCTGCTTTTTTTGTGGAGTTTGAACGGTTTGACCGGCATGTTGACAAGTTGCGCCGAAAAAACAGCAAAGTGGATTATGTTTCCATCTGTTCGCCAAATTATCTCCATGACGCCCATATCCGCTTTGCTTTGAGAAATCAGGCCCATGCGATTTGTGAAAAGCCTTTGGTCTTGAATCCATGGAATATTGACGGTCTGGAAGAAATGGAGCGTGAAACAGGGAAAAATATATATAATATTCTGCAACTCAGGCTCCACCCGTCGATTATCGATTTGAAAAAGCGTGTGGAAAAAGCAGGTAATGACTCCAAATATGATGTGGATCTATCCTATATTACATCCAGAGGGCGATGGTATTTTATTTCATGGAAGGGCGATGTACATAAATCAGGCGGCATTGCCACAAATATCGGAATCCATTTTTTTGATATGCTGATTTGGATTTTTGGGCCGGTGCAGAAAAATGTGGTGAACTTGATGGAGCCTGACAAAGCTTCAGGTTGTCTTGAACTGGAACATGCCCGGGTCAGATGGTTTTTAAGCGTGGATGATAAAAACCTGCCAAGAGAAATTGCTGAAACAGGACAACGAACTTTTCGGTCGATTACTGTCAATGGAGAAGAGCTCGAATTTTCCGGGGGATTTACGGATCTGCATACAATGAGTTACAAGGACATCCTTGATGGGGGCGGATTTAGAGCTTCCGAAGCACGGCCAAGTATTGAAACGGTTTATACCATCCGGAATGCTGAAGCGGTTGGCTTAAAAGGGGATTACCATCCTTTCTTAAAAGGATAGATTATATGGATTATTTTGTTCACGAGTCCAGTTATGTTGACGATGATGTTATTATCGGCCAGGAAACTAAAATCTGGCATTTTTCCCATATTATTTCCGGTTCCCGAATCGGTGCTAACTGTAATATCGGTCAGAATGTTGTGATTGGACCGGATGTGAGCATTGGCAATCAATGTAAAATACAGAACAATGTATCCGTGTATAAAGGTGTTACTTTAGAAGATGATGTGTTTTGCGGCCCCTCCATGGTTTTTACCAATGTGTTTAATCCCAGAGCGCATATCCGGCGGATGGATGAGGCACGGCCCACACTTGTAAAAAAAGGCTCAACACTTGGAGCCAATTGCACTGTTGTTTGCGGTCATACAATCGGTAAATATGCCTTTGTTGGCGCAGGAGCCGTAATAACAAAGGATGTACCGGATTATGCTCTGGTAGCAGGGAATCCGGCCCGGCAAGTGGGATGGATGTGTCAATGCGGAGAGAAGCTGCCTGAAAATTTATATTGTGCGAGTTGTTCCATACAGTATATTGAGGATGATTGCCGGTTAAAAAAATATGTCTAAAAGAAGAAAAAAAATTTGCCTGACAGATATTCTGGAATCAATTAATGCTATTTATTCACATGTTTGAATTTTAAGGTGATGATTAAAAAATGAAAAGTGTGATATCGGATAAGCGTATTGTCCTATGCATTAGCGGCGGAATCGCGGCTTATAAAAGTGTTGAATTGTTAAGATTGTTTCAAAAAGCCGGAGCAGATGTGAAGGCGGTCATGACCGAAAATGCAGAACATTTTGTGGGTTCCATGACCTTTGAAGCCATATCCGGGCATCCGGTGTTTGATGGGATGTATGGCGGTAATTCCGATGCAAAGATGCGGCATATTGCCTGGGCTGAAGAAGCCGATGCCGTTGTGGTTGCACCGGCCACCGCCAATATCATCGGAAAACTGGCAAACGGTATCGCGGACGACGCCGTGACCACGTTCATGCTGGCGGTCACCGCACCAAAGATCATATGTCCTTCGATGAATACAAACATGTATGAGAATCGCGCAGTCCAGAGAAATATAGATATCCTTGAAGGCGATGGATTTATAGTTGTCGATCCCGGGGAAGGGGAACTGGCCTGCGGCGCGGTGGGGGCAGGGAGACTGCCGGAGCCTGATTATATTTTTGACCGGGTGGCCAATATTTTTTTCCCAAAAGATTTTAAAGGAAAAAAGGTACTTGTTACTGCCGGCCCGACCAGAGAAGCCATTGATCCGGTGCGTTTTGTCAGCAATCCGTCTTCCGGGAAAATGGGATATGCAGTGGCAAAAGCTGCGGCTGACCGGGGGGGGGATGTGATTCTCGTTTCCGGCCCAACCGCTCTCAAGATTCCTTTTGGCGTCAACCGGCTTGATGTTGTAACAGCTGCTGACATGGCGGACGCTGTTTTTGATCATATGGATGATGCGGACATTATTATCAAGGTTGCGGCGGTTTCAGATTATGCGCCTTTTAAAAAATCAGAGCATAAAATCAAAAAAGGTGAGGGCGGCATTTCGATTAAAATGGAGCGAACCGTTGATATTTTAGCGGAACTGGGCAGGCGAAAAAAAGATCAGATTCTTGTGGGGTTTGCCGCTGAAACGCAGAATCTCAAAGAAAATGCAGTGGAAAAATTAAACAAAAAAAATCTGGACATGATTGCAGGTAATCTTGTGGGGGAGCCGTCATCCGGTTTTAATGCGGATACCAATAAACTCAATCTGTTTTTTAAAGATGGAAGCATAGAAGAGCTGCCGGTGATGGATAAGG
>JAOZOL010000024.1 GCA_029933295.1 Desulfobacterales bacterium
TTCTCTGTGTCCTCCGTGTTCTCTGTGGTGAAAAGAAGTGCACAAATTGTTATTATCACAAATTGTTATTATAAGGTGCGCCATGAAAATAACCCGAAGACAGTTTATTAAAAGGCTCTCTGCCGGTGCTTTAGTTGTGGGAGCAAATCCTCTGCTTAGCGCATGCGGCGGGATAACACGAAATGATTTGATTTCAGACAAACCGACAGCTGAAAATTTATTCGACTTGGACGAAATGGATATTAATATCCTTTCTTATGCATCCCTTGCGCCAAGCGCCTTGAATGTCCAGCCATGGTTTGTCCGTGTTGTAGACCGCCACCGGCACTGGATCATCGGTGCAGACCCCAGACGAAGGCTCCCTGCAATTGATCCGGACAACCGGGAAATTCTTCTGTCCATCGGCGCTTTTGTTGAAAATTTATTTATCGCAGCTTCAACAATGGGGCTTTTCGCTGATTTTGAAATCATAGCAAAAACCCCTTTTGATTCTGAAATCGTTAGCGTAAAATTTACAAAAACTCCAAAAGTTGACTATCCGCTCAAACGGCTGTCTTTGCGCCGAACGATCAAAAAAGGACTTTCACAAAAAGAACTGAAAAACCAAACTATTAATGCTTTGTCAGCACCGATCAAAGATTGCTTTCTATATTCTCCCAAAGGGACAGCGCATGCAGCCTGTATCCGTGATGGACTGATGGAACAATACCGCAACCAGTTGCAACGGGATGCGGCACAAGCAGAAATCAGCAGCTGGATTCGGTTAGCTGATGATGACGCAGAAAAATTCAGAGATGGTCTTACACTGGAAGGAATGGAAATCGGGGGTATCCCGGGATGGTATCTGCGGCATTTTGCCGAACCGTCTGATTTTATGAAACCCGGATACAGAGAAAAAAGCCTGGACTATACCGCCGCACTCACAAAAGAGGGAGCAGGCTGGATCATTATCACCAGTGAAGGAAATGATGTTGCCCATCTGATTGAAACCGGAAGAAAATTTGAACAAATGGCGCTGCTTGCAAGAGAACACAATGTGGCGATTCATCCCATGAGTCAGTATCTGGAAGAAAAATCAGGTTTAGACATGATCCGTATGTCCCACAAAAAGGATATCTTCCCCCAGTTCATTCTTCGGGCAGGCTATCGATATAACTACCCGCCTCCGGTTTCACTCAGACGGTCCGTGTGCTGGTTTTTGAGGGCATAATGAACAAAAAAATTAAAAAAGCGGTTGTATTATCCAGCGGTGGTCTTGATTCCACAACAACACTCGCTATTGCAATTAAAGAAGGCTATGAATGCTATAGTTTAAGTTTTTTTTACGGTCAGCGTCATAAATTTGAATTAACTGCTGCAAAAAAAATCACTGAAAAATTTGATGTAAAACAGCATCTGGTACTTAACCTTGATCTTGACCGGATCGGCGGGTCATCTTTGACAGATGATATGGATGTTCCAAAAAATAAAAATTTAAAAGAGATGAGCAACGGCATCCCTACAACCTATGTACCGGCAAGAAACACCATTTTTCTCTCCTGCGCCCTTGCCTGGGGCGAGGTGCTTGGCGCATCTGATATCTTTATCGGCGTTAATGCGGTCGATTACAGCGGATATCCGGATTGCCGGCCTGAATACATTGCGGCGTTTGAAAAAATGGCCAACCTGGCCTTAAAATCAACGGTTGAAAAAAAGATATCCATCCGTATCCGAACCCCGTTGCTGCATATGAGCAAAGCAGATATTATCCGGACAGGAATCGATCTGGGTATTGATTATTCGATAACCCACAGCTGCTATGATCCGGATGCAAAAGGTCTTGCCTGTGGAATGTGTGACAGTTGTCTGTTAAGAAAAAAAGGATTTAACGACGCAGGGATCAAAGACCCGACTATATATGTAAATCAATGCCGTTAACTTAAGGGCATTGGTCATTTTAATAGCGAATGTCGAACAAGGAATTTTTAAAAAAAGTACCTCGAAATTCGACATTCCCTGTTCGATATTCTGCGGTTCATTTTGAAAAAAGTTCTTATGTTAATAACTTTGATATGAAAATTGCATACTTACACTATCACTTAAAACCCGGCGGTGTCACAACGGTTATAAGACAGCAGATAGACGCTGTAAAGGATTTCTGTGAAATTCTGGTGATCACCGGTTCCCCTCCGACCGATGTTTTCCCGGCTGAAACCATCGTTATCCCCGGTATCGGTTACTCTCAGCCTGACAGCGATTTACCCCCCCCTGAAAAAATTGCTCAGGCAATTATTAATGCCATCCATGACAGATGGGAAACCGGTTGTGATCTGCTCCATGTGCATAATCCCCTGCTGGCAAAAAACAAAAATTTTCTAAAAATTCTTTCAGTCCTTCGGGGAAAAAATATTCGTCTGTTTCTTCAGGTCCATGACTTTGCTGAAGATGGTCGGCCATGGTCTTATTATACTGAAAATGACTACCCTGCTGACTGCCAGTACGGGGTAATCAATTCGCGGGATTTTGAAATCCTCATAAAAACAGGTCTTAAACCCGATGGATTACATTTGCTGGCAAATACCGTCAGCCCCTTTAAAACCGAAGGGGGGAAAAAAATTCCCAAAGAGATTATCCTGTATCCCGTGCGGGCGATCCGCAGAAAAAATATCGGTGAAGCCCTGCTTTTGTCATTATTCTTTCCAAACAATGAGACCCTGGCTATTACCCTTCCCCCCAACAGCCATAGGGATTGGACAACCTATGACGATTGGAAAAAATTTGCACACCATCATGCATTAAAGGTCATATTTGAAGCTGCCGATCAGTATGATTTTACTGATCTGGTAAAATCCGCAAAATGCCTGATCACCACCAGTATTTCCGAAGGATTCGGGTTTGCCTTTCTTGAACCGTGGACAGCCGGAAAAACACTTATAGGTCGGAATATTCCAGACATTTGCCGGGATTTTTCAAAAAATGATATTCACCTGGATCATCTTTATAATCAGATTTTAATCCCTGTGGATTGGTTCGATATTCATCAATTTTATGAAAAATGGAAAGCCTGTATCCTTAAAAATGCCCGCCGGTTTAATATCAAAATCTCCGTTTCACGCGTTGACGCTGCATTTAAAACCATCACCAAAGATAATTGTATCGATTTTGCTCACTTAAATGAAAACATGCAACAGCACATCATCTCAATGCTTATAAATAGCAACGACATTAAAAAACAGATACTGAAATTAAATCCATTTCTGGCGAATATAACCCGCCTCCCAGACCACCATAACCGGATTTCACACAACAAAAAGGCCGTTGTGGCATCTTATTCTCAAAAGGCATATCAACGGTGCCTGATGGACATTTATTCCCGTATCGTACAGGAATCCGTCAGCCAGCAGATAGATAAGCAGGTACTTGCCCGTGAATTTTTAAATCCCGAGACATTCAGCCTGTTAAAATGGAGTGATGACGATGTTTAAAAAACTCATGTCTGCTTATATCACACCGTTGTCACCTGTACCGACATCGGTGAAACCGGCTCTAAATCTTAAAATCCCGGTTCGCGCCATCCTTTTTGATATCTACGGGACACTGTTTATCAGTAAAGCCGGCGATATAAGTCTTTCAAAAAAAGAATCGGAAATATCATCTACACTCAAAACCCTGCTTGTAAAATACGCAGCAAACCAATCGATTAAAAAACTGATGCACAGCTTTTATCTATCCATTGAAAACACCCACAAACATTTAAAAAAGACCGGCATCGATTTTCCGGAAGTACACATTGACCGCACCTGGATGGATGTGTTAAATTTTAAAAACATTAATATTGCCAGAAATTTTGCCATTGAATATGAAATGATCGTCAACCCGGTTTATCCCATGCCCGGCTTAAATAATGTGTTAAAAACCATAAGTGATCACCACCTTTACATGGGAATTATTTCAAACGCCCAGTTTTTCACACCCCATCTGTTTGATCTGTTCTGCGGCGCGATGCCGGAACACCTTGGGTTTCATCCGGACCTGATTTTTTATTCTTTTCAGCACCATCACGCAAAGCCCTCATTGTACATGTTCAATAAAGCCATCGAGCAGATAAAAAAAATCGGATTAACACCGCAGGAAGTGCTCTATGTGGGAAACGACATGCTAAATGATATATATCCTGCTCATTTAGTCGGATTCCAAACCGGACTGTTTGCAGGCGATGCCAGATCGCTTCGGCTTAGAAAAAACAATCCAAAATGCAACGCATTAATTCCGGATGCAGTTTTTACAAATTTAAAACAATTGCTTTTTATGTTAACAAACCCGTAAAAAAAATATACGAGTTCTTCATTTTTATTTATACAGATTTCTGATGGGTGACAGATACAAATGGATAATTCATTAAACATCGCTGCGATATTGAAATTTTTAAAAAAGATTGTTTTAATAATTTCCGTTCTTGTCGCGCTGGTGGTATTGCTCGTGTCTGTCGTGCTGTTTTTTCTCCCTGACATGGTATCGTCTGACAAATGTAACAACCTTTTAGAAACACAGATTTCCGATGCCCTGGCGCGTCCGGTGAACATCGGGCAATTATCCTGGACATGGAAAGACGGTATTAAAATAAACAACCTTGATATATCAGATACACCGGAATTTTCAGACACATCCCTGATATCTCTTAAGACAGCCGGATTAGATATTAATTTTCGGGACATGTTGCATCGAAAATTTACTTTCAGTTTCCTGATTTCAAATATGGACATCAACATTGTCCGGGACTCAGACGGGCGGTTAAATATAACGCAGATGGGGGCTGAAAAACCCAAGAAAGAAAAAGCACCATTAAAAAAAAGTTCCGAGAAAAAAACAAAAAAACCGTTTTCGCTGCCCGTGGATGTCCAGTCTACTATAAAGTTTTCCAACATTTCAGTCACATTTGATGATCGAATGGCCGGCCGGAAATATGCCATTAATAATGCAGTGATCGGACTGGAAACAGGATCATTAAAAAATGCGCCACTGACACTATCGGTTGATTTAGACTTATCTGTAGATAAACAGCACATACCCCATTCGTCATTGCGTGCCACGATTAAAAATATTTTCAAAAAAAACAGGGAACTAAATATCAAGGGACTCTCGGCTGCCCTGAGTGCCGACCTGCCCGGCATTGCGGCAAAGATTACCGGGGATATGTCAAATTCAGGCATTAACAGTGATATACAGATCGATCTCGCGTCTCTGCTCACTGCCGCAGCCCCCTTTCTCCCGGATTCTGTGAATCATTCCGATATTAAAGGCACCATTGTTTTTTCCGCAGATGCCACGGGGATACCGGATGATCCGGTTATATGGCATACCACCCTGACCGCCGACGATTTGTCCGTATCGGGTAAACTTGTTCGCGACAAGGCCATAGGCCCCGGAAATCTTAAAATCGCCTTAAATGGCAGCCTTGATCAAAAAAATGAACAAGTAAAACTTGATTCCGCTGAAATCGTTATTCTTAAAAACAGCCGGATTCACGCTCACGGCCGCATGGAACAATTTAAAGGCGACAATAAATTTATTGATATGGCTGTTGCGCCGCTTTATCTGGATGTCAGCGAACTCACAGCCTTTATAAAACCATTCATGCCGGAATCCCTTGCGCTGGCAAATCATCCGGAACCCGCGAATATCTCCTTGGGTGAGCTGCGATTTACCGGGGCGCTTGATGCAGGCAATGCAGATGTACTTCTTTCAAACCTGGATGTGCGATTGCCCGGGATAAAATTTTATCCGGTTAAAAACACAACCCCTTTAATTGAAATAAACGGCAGCAAATTGTCTGTTGAAAGTTTTAAGGCAGCACTGACAGACCTGTTTCCCGCCGCAGCATCTCTGACTGCGTCAATTAACATAGACACATTGGTAAACCGGAACAAAACAGGCGCCATCTCCATCACCGGCATACATCTTGAAAACTTTACGGCAAATGCCGAAAAAATTAAAAAGGCTGCATATTCCGGGTTTGGCATACAGGGCGAAATATCCCTTGATGATCAGCTGACCGTTAAAACGATTACCATTTCCGATCAACTGAAAATTGATTCCCTATTCCAATCCATATCAACCATGGCAATACTTAACCCGGATGGTTCTGTAAATGGAGCCCTTCACCATTTTTCCATCAATACGCCGAAACTGTCTTTTACCCAAAAACCGCTTGGGCCTATTTCCACCAGGTGCGCCGTCAATCTGGCCATTGAAAGATTAAACCTTAAACAACAAAAACCACTGTTGATTGATATTGGTAAATTTATTACCCGCATAAACCTGGAAGACGCCCTGTCATTAACCCTTGAAGTAAATGCCAAAGAGACGGAGGCGGGCAATTCAGGGTTTACCGCTGATGGTGAAGTTACAGCCATCCTTGACAAGTTGACGCGTAAAATTCCTCCCCGCTTATTGGCCGGAATTTCGGTTTCCGGAAATGCCAGGGTAACGATTAATGCCAAAGGCCGAAGACCCAAAACAGATGAAATTGATGCATTGAAAACCAGACGACTGGAAAAAAATCTTGATTTTATAGATGCACTCACCCTCGGAGTCTGGTTGGATAACGCAAATATTAAGCTTGCCGGGTCTGAAAAAACAAGTATTACTGCCGGGCCCATCACAGGCGATCCGGTATTTGAATATACTTTGGCCGGCAAATCCGGCATGGGGAAACTCAACACGCACCTTGTGGTTGCTGACCTGACAGGACTTCCCGGCATAAACACAAAAAACCCTATTACCATTGAACTGCTGATTTCAGGAAACCATGATTATTTAAAAGCCATTGATCTTCATCAACAATTGTCCATTAAACCGTTGAGGATTAAAGAATACATCATTGCAAGCATCGACGGACTGGACCGGATCATCACAAAAAATCCCATGCCCCCCTTGTCCGTCTGGCTTTCAGATGCGGGCGGTAAAATAGCAGCAGGTGCCAGCATGCCTGATTGTTCTTTAATCAGTAATCTTAAGCTGCCTGCCAGCACTGCTTTACAGCTAACCGGGAAATTTGACACCAGTGCCGAATTAACGGTTATTCCCGACAAATCCGTTGCCGGAAATCTTTCAATGATAATCGAAGAGATGAACCTGGCATTGGCAGATACCATCACAGCAGACAGCGTTTCTGCCAATCTTCTTTTTGCAAAATCATATCAGATTAAATCAGGCTCACTGTCGGATGCAAGTTTAAACAGGCCGGCGGCCCTGTCCGCAAATGTGATTCAAAGCGCATTTACCGGCACATCTTCTGCCGGGGATACTGATATTAATCGCCACATCCGTTACATCAATAAACGGATGAACCCTGACCCTGCCCTGTCGTTTAAAAAGGCTGATATTGCGGCCGGTCCGTTTCCTTTGACTATCGGAGAATCCCAGGTCATGCTTGGGCTTAACAACGGCCTGCCGAATCTGGACTATTTTCAGTTCGACCTGCTGGATGGAACGATAAACGGTTCATTAAATATTTTCAAAAAACATGACGACTTTTTTCTAAATGCCGGATTAAACTTTTCCGGCATCAACACGGCAAAAATCTTTCCAAAGGCGTTTTCAGGCAAAGATCCGTCAGAAGCTAAAATCAGCGGATCACTCTATGCGGTGATACCTGTTACGGACCGACTTGATCCGATACTTGAAAATTCAACAATTATTATCGAATTTACCCACATCGGCTCAAGGGCCCTTGAACGGCTCTTGTATGCCCTGGACCCCTATGAAAATAATGAGGCAATCATTTCCCAGCGTCGAATTTTAAAAAGCGGTTCGCCCAAAAAAATCCGGATTGAAATAAAAGACGGATTTTTATCCATGAGCGGGAAGATATCAATTAGAACACTGACAATTGATTTCCCCCGGATTCGCCGGTTAAACATTGCCCGGCTTCCCGGGATTGCCAAATTTGAAGACAAACTGATAGTTTTAAAACCGGTTATCAGTATATTGAAAAAATTATCAGCCGTCACCTTAACCATCAGCAAAAAAACCGGCACCATTGGATTTGAATAATTTTTAAAAGGATAATCATCATGAAAAAAATCTTTATTGTTTTATTCTTAACCGCCCTTGCCGGCTGCACTCTGGCGGACGTAAATGTCGAAATGCTCAGTGAACGGACCGCACTGGAAAACCAGGTGCTCGGTTCATATAATGCGCTTGATTCGCAAATGCTTCTGGTCGCTTCGGTTCGCGGTGTCGACACCAGCGGCAACATCACCCCTCCGCCCCGGCACAGCCGCGATTATAAAAATGCCATTAAAGCCATGCAGGTGCTGGATTTCCACGCAGACGACCTGGAATTATTTAAACGGCTCGGCTGGGTCGGCGAAAATAACCAGGGACTTGTTGAAGCTTTTCCAATGGATGTCTCAGACATCCCTGAAAATTTAAAGGATACCGCCGCACGGTATTCCAAAGATGAATTTAACTTTATTATTTCCAAAATCAATGAATCCCGGAAACAGATCATGCAACGGGTCATTGATATGAATGAAAATTTAACCGAATCGGATTTTGTCAAAATCAGTCACATTTTTGGTAAACTTAACGCTGAAAATGCACAGCCCGGTGATAAAATTCAGTCTATGGACGGAACCTGGCAGATAAAAAGAAAGTAAGCATCCACATGGCACCGCATCTGCTTTGTTGCCGAGCATTTGAAGTACAAAAAGCACGTCTGCACGCTCGGCGCCTCGCATCTGTGGCACCCTGCGAATACTTACAGTTCATTGATTGACAGCACATCAGCAGTTGTGCCCAGTGAACGGTAACAAAAGGAAAATACTATGATACCACCCGTAACATCTATACCAAAAACTTTTGGCACATCACGCCTGGTCTGTCTGCTGATCGCGATGTCTCTTTATTGTGCCTCCATAGGCATGGCCGGAACATCAAAAACCGATGATGAATCCATTTTTTTAAATCAGCCGATTCAGATAACGTCAAAAACCGAATCTGTGCTTGACATGGCTGTTTCCGCTGACGGCAGCCATATCCTCTATATTTCCGGTGATAAAAAACCAACAACCCTCTGGTGGGGATCAGCAGACCCGGCAATAACACAACTCCCCATACAGCTCGTCTCAGGCAGCAGTGTTAAATCATCACCAGCGATTTCGCCTGACGGAAGGTATGTCGCTTATGTTGCCACTGATTATGATGTCAAGGGAGATATTTTTCTCATTGATATCAATAATGAGGATCATCAGCCAGTCCGCCTGACGGGCAGAAAAACAGAAGACGGAGGCCCCTGCTTTTCATCAACCGGCCGGTATCTTTACTTTCATCAAGCTTCCGGAAACAGCCTGCGGCAACTGGCGGTTCTTGATTTGAAACAAAAGGAAAGCTATCCCGAACTTATCGAAATCGGCGGAGACGGCATGTATTGTTCCATCTCGCCAAATGATCAAAAACTTGCGTTTGTTTCTTATCGAAACGGAAAATCCGGAGATATCTGGTTCTATGACATTGCACAAAAAAACGTCCGGCAGATAACCGGGGGGCCGGCCATTGATCTCTTCCCTCAATGGGCTGCAGACAGCCGCACATTATATTTTTCCAGAATCGGCTCGGATACGAATCATGATAAAAAGCTGACCCCGGATGACAATTCAATTATCTGCAGAATCGATATCCCTGAGAGCGAAACCGGCAACCACAGCATCCCTTATCCTGTCACCCCGTTAAACATCTCATGCTTTAAGCCTTATGCAACCAAATCCCACAGCGGATCAAATCTTTACTTTCTGTCCGATATGGCAGGGGTGAGCAACTGCTGGACCATTACCGAAGAAGGATACATACACACCGCTGATACGGCAGAATCTCAATTTACCATCGCAAAACAAATAGCAAACCGGCTCCCCTATGATCCCTATTTGTCGCTCCTGGCCTTTGTTCATGTCGTCGAACGGTTCGGCGACGATTCAGCCGTCAGTGCTGCGGCTGCATATGAAGCCGGAAATATATTATATCAATTGGATCTGCCGGCATCGGCAAACGCTGCCTATGACTATATCATCAAAACATATTCAACGATTATACCCGAATCAAAACTGGCGGAGATTAAACAAACTGTTATTAATTTTCAAACAACCCTTAATTCAACAACCCGGGAATCCGACAAACGCACCCTGATTTCAAACAGCTTGTCAATACTTGACAAGATTGCCAGCCAGCATTCCGGTTACATTGCCCTTGAAGCAAAAATTGAAAGCGCGACCATGCTCTTTAATACAACAGATCGCATAGACGACCTGATGACGGCCCTTGAACGTCTGGATGGAGTTATTGACGACGATTCTGCGGACAATTCCCAGAAAGCCCGCGCCCTGTTTCTCAAAGCAAAAATATACGGTAAAACAGCGACTCCTGAAAAAGCGGCAAAAACCTTTCGGACCATTCTGATTGACTTTCCGGAACAAAAAAAATGGGGGGATATGGCTGTTGAACAAATTTTGGACATCCTTCTGTCCGGCTATGCGGATGCCGATTTTGATGAAAAGATGAAAATACTGAATTCTACGGCGGATGCCAATAAACTCGCAGCGCCATCCCTTGCCATGGGTGCATTAAACCGTATCGGTGATTTATTTTATAATGCCGATCAGCCAACCTCTGCAAAATCCGCCTACCGGCATGTAATTGATACCTGGCCGATACTGACCACCCAGACGGCTGCGGCCCGGCTCTCCCTGGCTGAAATTCTTTTTAAGGAAGAACAATTCCGCCAGGCCATTGATCTTTATGAAACCGAAATCCATCTTAGAAAAACCACAGACAGAATATATCAACTTGCCCGCAGGGGATATATCCGGAAAACCGTTTCCATTGGAGAATTTTTATACCGGCTTGGAGAAATTCCCTCGTCTCGCAATACCTTTAAGGAACTGATTGATTATGACGAAACGATAATCGAAGGCCATCGCGGCTACATCAAATGTGCCGCAGCATCCGGAGATATTGAAAATGTACTTGAAAAATATAAAAACCGTATGTCTGCTGCACCTGATAATCCGCTCTGGCTGTATTGCACCGGCCTCTGTCTGACTTATCAAAATACAGAAGAGGCAACCAGACAAGCCCGAAAACTGATTCAAAAAGCCATACGTTTTAAAGGAAACATCGAGTATTTTCACCAAACCCTTGGATATGTGGATGAAGTGTTAGAAACCGTTTACGGCAAATCCAAACGGCTGGAATCAGCGCTAACCTCCTATCAAAAAGCATACTTTTTAAACGATCATGAGAAAAACCCGGAAAATGCTGCTAATCTGGAATTAAATATAGGCAACAGTTATTACCTGCTGGGACAATTTGGTAAGGCATTTGACTTTTATGCAAAACGAAAAAAACGAGAAATCCCATTTTCAAATCCCGACACCAAAATTATTTTTTACAAACGGTTCGGAGAATGTGCGTTTCAGGATAATGACATCCAAAGCACGATTACCGGATATTTGCTTGCCATCAAAAATATTAACGAACATTTGGACCCGATCGCCGCATCCCGTGCATTTGACCGTTTACAGCGATATATTAAAGATCAAATTACCGGACCGGCACAAACCAGAAAAAAGTTAAAAAAACAGGCTCAACAGATCGCAGAAAAACTATCAGATATCGGCCTTATTGTTTCCGAACTGACCCGGAAATCATCTCCACCTCCGTCGTCTGAGTGGCAAGCCTATAAAAAAGAAATGTTTGTGGTGGTCGAAAAACAAAAAAAATTAAATAAAAACGCATTTAAACTGGCAAAAAAATTAAATGCAGTCAATCTAAAAGAAACCGGAAAAGCGCTTGTAATAACCCCTGATGAAAATCTGACAAATTTAACAAGGCGTATTGAAAAGGCGCTTTTATATCCGGAACGCCTCATTGAACTGAAAATTGAAATTATGGACCGACTCGGCCTGGCCTTTCAGGAAAAACAACAATGGAAAAAGGCCGCTGATACCTTTGACGCCGTATTTCTCCTTAATCAAAAATCACAAAATTTTCAAAATCTTGCTAAGAACAAACGTTCAACAGCATATAATACCTACATGCTGGCCGGAACCGCTTCCGGGGATAAACGCACGATGCTTTTAAAAAAAGCGTCAAAAGGATTTTATACGGTTCTTTCCCTGATCGATAAATACGGTGTACCAAAACCTGAAAAAAAAGAAAAAAAAGCGCTCATTAATCTCTCCCTGACTGCTTCCCTTGATAAAACATCTGCAACCCAGGCTGCCAAAGGATTCTCTGAAATTCAGGAAAAACGGCTTGCCTGGACCTTTATATCCCGTATCCAGCTTGAGCTTGGAAACCTGGAAACCGCAAAAACCCAGCTTGAAAAACAGCTGGCCCAATACCCCCCGCATAAATCCGTGGGGGAAAAAGACCGATACGGAGTTTCCCTGCTGTACCACCGGGCCGGCCTTCTTGCTAATGCCACAGGCGATAATGAAGCGGCATTTGATCAATTTGCAGAATCCGCATCCCTTTGCATGGAAATGAAAAGCCCTGTCAGCACCGCCATAAACATCACCAATATGGCAGCAATTTTTCAAAAATCGATCAATGAAAAACCCAAACAGGAGGTGATTAATCAAAAACTATTTATTATCCGGAATCTTGACAAACAGGCGCAGAAACTACTTTTAAAAAATGCCGGGCTAACCGGTTTACAGATACTGACAGACTACCACAATGCCATGGGAATATTTTATACAAACATGTCAGACTCGCAAGATTCCGACATTACCGGCGCTGTCCGCAGGATTGAGCTACTGCAAACCGCGATTTCTCATTTTCTCAACGGCCTTGGCATTTTTAAAGACAAAAACCTCCGGCTTTCCCGGAAACTGCTTGAAACAAAAACAGCCCTTCACTTGAATATGGCGGCTGCGGCTCAAAAATTAGGAGAAAATAAGACAGCAGAATTGCACTTTCAAAAAGCTCTTGAAAATGCAAAGGCCGGGGTATTTCCGGACATGCACTGGCGCGCCCTACTCGGCCTTGGCAAAATATCAGATGCGTTAAATATCCTTGAAATGGTGACCCTGTATCGAGCCGGGTGTGAACCCATGGAAATCATAAAAGGCTTTGGCAGCCTTGTACTTGAAGAAATCAAGAACGGCAATTTTGAAACTGCGTTTAACCTGGCGGAACGAATATCCGAACTTGAACGGTTTAACCGCATGGCAGGGTTTATCCGGCCAAAAAACAACCGGGAACGGGCATTATTTCTAAAAATGTATCCTCACATTAAACGGATTGACGACTTAAACATAGAACTTTCCGAGGCCGACGAGGACAAAAAACCATTTATAAAAAAACGAATTGATACCGAACAATCATTGCTCAATGCTCAAAAGGGCATTAACGGAGAGAACCTGCCGTTTCTCGTAAGAAATATTCGGAATCGATCTACACAGGACCTTGCCATCCGTCTGACGGGAATATCCTTATCAATCGAAGAGATAGCAGAAAAACGCGCCGCACTTAATATTCGCACCTTATCTGAAATCAAAATTGGCGAAAAAACAATGACAACGTCCCGGATGCTTGAAAAAAAATATCAGTCTCTTGTTAATGAGTACCGGCAACTTGCCGAAAATGCGTATTACGACCGGCCCAAAACCGTTGCATCTGATTTTATCACCCTCATGTCCCCGGAACCGGTTGAGGCCATTGATCTTGTGGATACGCTGTCAGAAGATGATGCGGTGGTTAGAATTTTAAATACCGGCAATTTAAAAACACCCTATGCTGCTTTTTTTATTTCAACAGACGGCGTCACGGCAATTGCAGCCGATACGATCAGTGCCGTAAAAGAAAAAATGTCTGATGAAATCGACTGGACGATCCCTTACATCGCAACCGAAGAACCGGTAAGCCTTAATTTTGAAAGCACCTATCCCTTTGCGTTAAGCGGCACCCACCTGTTTCGGTGCATAGCAAATAAAAAACCGTTTAAGAGAAAACTCATGTCAATACCAAAAACTGATTTTGACGAAACTCTTTTCAGACCCTTTGAAATCACGTCTCTGGACTCCTCCTTAGATGTCAATGATCCGGCATTTCCCAGGAATTTTTCCTCTATTAACACCCTTTTTATTACAGGCGGCCCAAAAACCGCAATGTCTGTTCCCACTAACCCCGGAGATCGGGCCCATCAGTTTTTTTCCGTAAATTTGTCCCCTGACGTGCGCTTTGATCTTGAAAAACTTCTGGCCGGGACAAAAAACCTGTCCCTTTCGCTGATATCTGACGCGTCCGTTAACAATGCATATCTCATCGGCCATCTATTCGCCATTTACGGATGTCCGGGAATCATCTTTGTCAATAACACCGACACCCAAACCGGTATGATTGCAGATATCTTGAAATCATATGCCGAAAACTCCGGGATACAAGCCCTTAGAAGCGCCATAACCAGCGCAGGTGATAAAAACGATACAGCGAGCCCAAAAATTGCGGACAGGCAATTGGCTGCCGAATCTGCCGAAAAGCCGAAAATTAATCCAGTCAATAAACCTAAACCGGACACCCTGCTTTACTTAGGCTACCAGGGCATGACATCTGCAGAATCCAAAAAATTTGCAAAGAAAAATTTTATCCGATACATCAAAACCGGACGGTCCGCTTTTGATCACAACGATTATTCAACCGCTCTGGTATTGTTTGAAAATGCCATTTCGGTTGCTAAAGAAATTAAAAAATACACCAAATACCTCCCTGATCTTTATAAGTATGGGCGTGAAAGCGCCTTTCGATCCGGCAACATGAAAACCGCACTTTTGTTTGCAAAAAATCTTGCCGATCTAACAGGAAACCTTCGGCCGGAATCCAAACCCCATGCCGAAGCCCTGCTTCGCTTAGGGCTTATGTATGCAAAACTGGATGATTATGAAAACGCCATTCCTGTAATCGAATCTTCCGTAACCATCATGTCGAATTTAAAGCCGGACGGGGAACTGATCAATGCCATGACAGACCTGGGTATTGTACTTGAAAACGCTACAAATTATGAAACCGCCCTAAGCCGATTTAAGGCGGCGGCTGATTTAAGCCGTACTCTGGATCAGTCTGAACTGCTGGGAGATCAGTATCTCAATATCGGCCGGGTCTACGACCTGCGGTTAAACCAATATGCAATTGCCATATTAAATTATAAAAAAGCGTTAGATATTTTTTTCTCAATACATGATGTTGAAAAAATCGCGGAATCAAAATTAGACATGGGCCGGTGTTATCGGCTTTTGGGAAATTTCTCAACTGCTGACAAATATTATACGCAAAGCATAAAACTGATTTCCGAACAGGCGCCGGATAATAAAAATTTGTTAATAATAAAAGTCAAAATCCTCATTGAACAGGCAAACAATGCCTGGTTCCAGGGCAGATATGCCGAAGCGCTTCGACTTCAGCGGCAATGTTATACCATGGCCATTGAGCAGAAACTGCCGCTCATCCAGGTTCTTTCCCTTAACACCGCCGGCCTGATCTGGTGGACCCTGGGGGATTACGAAAAGGCTTTGTCAGAGTTAAAAAACGCTCTTGAAAAAGCACAAGACCTGGCTGTTCGAAAGGACGAAATTTCTTCCACCTTAAATAATCTCGGCCTTGTTTACCGGGACATGGGAAACTATAACCTGGCACTGGAAACCTTTGAAAAAGCCATCCGTATTGATACGGATATAAAATCAAAATGGGGAACCGCCTATGACTATCGAAACAAGGGGTTGACCTACTTGAAAATGAAACACCCGGAAAAGGCCGCGCCGCTTTTTGATCAGGCTTATACAATTTCAACTAGCATCGGCAACCGGATCAATGCAGCAAAGGCCATGCTGGGAAAAGGCGACGCCCTGTTTGCCTTAAAGGACTTTGAAAATGCAAAAAAAGCATTTCATCTTGCTTTAAAAGATTCGCGGTCCATGCGTATTAAGGAAACCCAATGGCGATCACTTTATGGTCTGGCAAGGATCAGTATCTCCTTTGACAAAGACCTTTTAATGGCTGAAAAACAGCTCCGGGAATCGGTGGATGTCATTGAACAATTACGCGGTGACATTAAAATAAAACAGCTTAAGGAAAACTTTATCACCAACAAACTTTCGGTTTACGAAACTCTGGTGAAACTTTTGGCGGATACGGGAAAACCGGTACAGGCATTTGAAATGGCTGAACGGTCCCGGGCCCGCAATTTTATCGATCTTCTGGGCAATCAGCAGATCGGGTTTAGCAATAAAACGGAAAACCGGTTGTTTAAAAAACAGGCCCTGATTAAATCTGAAATCGAAGAATATGAAACCCTGCTGGCCATGTCCAAAGATTCATCAGAAGCGGCAATGTATAAAAAATCCATTGAAACCTTAACCCGGGATCTTGAAAACGTGATGCTTGACATGGAACTGCAGAATCCGCAACTGGCATCCCTGGTATCTGTGCCGGCTGTGAATGCGGACACCATTTTAAAAAAAATCCAACCCGGTGTGGCCCTTCTCTCTTATTATCTGCTGGACAATGAAATTTTCTGCTGGGTTCTCCGGTCAAATACCGGGCCGGACGCCAAAGGGAACACAAAAGGCACACCTGCAAAATCAGGAATAACGCTGATCCGGATATCTTCTGAAAAAACCGGGCTTGAAAGAAAGATACTGGAATACCGCAGGATCATCCAGAACCTTGAACCGTTTGAAAAACACGCTAAAGCATTGTACGATAGGCTGATAGCGCCGGTTTTACCGAAATTAAATAATATTCATACCCTCGGCATCATCCCCCACGGATCATTGCACTATCTGTCGTTTGCCACTCTGTTTGACGGCGACAATTTTGTTGTAGATCAGTTTGCCTTGTTCTATCTGCCGTCTGCTGCTGTTTTTGATTATACATTGAACAGACGCATACCACGACCCCCGGCCCCTCCGAAAGTACTTGCCATTGGAAACCCGGATCTGGGCGACCCCATCCTGGACCTTCCCTTTGCCGAACAGGAAGTCGGAGCCATGAAATGGGATTTTGCAAATATTACGGTGCTGACCCGTGAAAAAGCCACAAAAAACTGGGTGATTGACAATATAGGCGAATTTGACATCATTCATATCGCGTCCCACGGTGAATTTGACCCGATTAATCCGCTCCTGTCTGCCATAAAACTGGCCCGGCCAGTTGCTAAAAAAACAAAAACAGATAAAAACTTTACAAAATCAAATTTGGATGGCAATTTAGATGCAGGTGAAATTTTCGGCTTAAAAATTGATGCGGACATGGTTTTCTTAAGCGCATGCCAGACCGGCCTGGGTAAAATCAGTGCCGGTGATGATGTCATCGGGTTAAACCGCTCCTTTTTCTTCGCCGGCACCCATACGGTTATCTCAAGCCTGTGGCGGGTGAGTGACGTGTCCACGGCGATTTTGATCAAATCCTTTTATCGCCGATACCTGACCCAAAACAAGGCCGACAGCTTGCAACAGTCAGCTCTGCATGTTAAAACACGGTATCCGCATCCGGGGTATTGGGGGGC
>JAOZOL010000651.1 GCA_029933295.1 Desulfobacterales bacterium
TTTTGGAAAAATCCTCCACGGCTTTGAAAAAATTGGGTGTTATGCAGAGAATGCTCTGGTTGCGATTTTCCAGTTCAATGGCTGTCTCAAAGGAAGCTGCGTTCTGGTTTTGATTGAGGGTTTCTTTGGTGAGAACACAGCTATTCGGGAAAAGGGCCATTTCAGCTCCCGGTAGCGGCGGCGACCATGGCCTGAACGTTTTCAAGCTTTGCATTGGTCGGTATGTCGCAACCGGATTGAAGGATAAAACCGTCGGGACCGATTTCACGGATAAGCTTTTTGCAATAGTTGTAAACCTCATCCGGCTTGCCAAATGCAAACATGGACGCGGGCACATCACCCATGATACAGGAATGCCCATCCAATATTTCTTTGGCCCTGTGGATATCGGTTGCTCCGTCGAGTGCGATGATCAATTTGCCTTTCGGCAATTCCTTGAAACGCGCCAATTCTCTGTCCCAATTCGAATCGAGGTGAAGCAGCGCAATTAAGCCTGAATCCACAACTTCAAGGATAATTCTTTTAAAGTAGGGCCACACGAATCGCTCCCACATGGAAGGCGAGAGTAAAAAAGGCGCTGACCGCCACCCGCCGACCCAGACGGTGGGAAAACCGCTTTTCAGGGCAGATTGACATACCCATTCAGTCATGTGGGAAACCATTGTATCCATAACTGCCCCGACTTTATCCGGCATCTCGATCAGGTCGGAAAAAAATTTTTCCAATGATCTGGCGCCGCATAACAGTTCAAAAGGTGATGATATGACACCGCCCTGTATGACCGGAATCCCCCTGGCCTTCCATAGCTTGAAGTCATCTACGGGCTCCTGGTTAAAGGGCAGAAGATGTTGCGGGACGTCATTCAATACACGCTCAGATAAAAAATCCTCAAAAAAATCTTCCCAGCCTGTTGCAAGAATCCGGTCATAATCCTCACGGTTCATCAACTCGGATTCCACCACCTGGGGCTCTTCATTTTCAGCCAATTCAACGCCGGGCACCTTTACTTTGGATCCATATATATAACAAAGCTCGTAGGGTGAATAGCTTCCGTAATTAATCGCATCTCCCCCGCCAACCAATTCATATGCCTGCAGCATGGTTTGTATCGCATTTTTTGACGATTTTACAAATTCAGACATGGGTGTCTGGGTTACATTGGCTGCAAAACCGGCATACTCCAGAACAACAGGCACCCGATCTGTCTTCTGCAGTGATACAGCGTTTAGGATCCGATCCAGGCGCCTGTTGAATT
>JAOZOL010000652.1 GCA_029933295.1 Desulfobacterales bacterium
AAAAGAAGCAAGATAAGAAGGTAACAACTCCTTGATTTACGCAGTCAGCATAACAATATTTTCTTCAGTGATCGGATTTCTGGTGGTCATGCTTTTGTTCCTTGAAGCCAAAATGGTTCGAAAAGGGGACAGAAGCATTGTCATTAATGACGATGAATCCAAAGGCATCACCGCTCCCAATGGCTCAACCCTTCTGGCCGCCCTTTCAAACAAAGATATTTTCCTGCCGTCCGCATGTGGGGGCGGCGGGTCCTGCGGACAATGCCGATGCAGAATTGACGAAGGCGGAGGTGACATCCTGCCCACCGAACTGCCCCATCTTTCACGAAAAGAAAAAAAAGAAAATATCCGTCTTGCCTGTCAGGTAAAGGTCAGAGAGGATATGAAAATTAACATCCCTTCAGAAATTTTCAGCATCCGCAAATTCCATGCAACCATTCAATCTAATGAGAATGTGTCGACATTTATAAAGGAGCTGGTAATTAAGCTGGATGACGGTGAAAAATTTGACTTTAAAGCCGGTGCCTATATTCAGATTGATATTCCGGAGTATGATGTTGCCTTTTCCGAATTTAATGTGGCTGACAGGTTTGCTGCGGCATGGGAGAATTTTAATCTCAGGACATTGAAAGCATCAGCAGTTGAGCCGATTTTTCGCGCCTATTCACTGGCAAGCCCGCCGTCTGAAAACACCTGTCTTCGATTTACGATTAGGATTGCCGCCCCACCGCCGGGCATGCCGGATATTCCGCCGGGCATCGGATCGTCCTATGTGTTTAGCTTAAAGCCGGGTGACAATATTACGTTCAGCGGACCTTATGGTGATTTTTTCGTTAAAGAGACGAACCGGGAGATGTGTTTTATCGGAGGTGGCGCCGGCATGGCTCCCATGCGGAGTCATATTTTTCATCAGTTAAACACGTTAAAAACTGATCGCAAAATCACATTCTGGTATGGTGCCCGCTCAAGACAGGAAATTTTTTATGAAAAAGAATTTCAGGATCTGGAAGATAAAAATAACAATTTTACATTTAATATTGCTTTATCCGATCCCCGGCCGGAAGACAAGTGGGAGGGGATGACGGGGTTTATCCACCAATGCCTCTATGATCATTACCTTGCCAAACACCCGGAGCCCGATGAGGTGGAATATTATCTTTGCGGGCCGCCGATGATGCTGGCAGCAGTTCGTGAGATGCTTGACAATTTAGGCGTTGAGCCGGAAATGATCGCCTTTGATGATTTCGGATGAT
>JAOZOL010000653.1 GCA_029933295.1 Desulfobacterales bacterium
CTAATACTTTTGTTAATGTGTTAAACACGTTAACAGGATTCACGTATAGGGAACTTTCACCCCATAAGTTCACGCCCATGCCGGGTGTACACAAGGCTTTTGCAGCAGAGCGCAAAAAACCGCGCCCGCTGAAAAGCGGTGTTATGCAAACAATCAATATGGAGTCATTATGAATGGATTGAATAAATTGCTCATCAGAACGCTGTTCCTGACAGCAGCATTGATGTTTGGAGGAATTTTTTCATCATATGCCGATGATTTGCAGATGTTCTCCAATGCGAGATTGGTGAATAATCCAGCAAATGATGGGGATAGCTTCTTTGTAGAAACTAATGAAAAATCTTTCCATGTAAGACTTTATTTTGTCGACTGTCCTGAAACTTCTACCAGTTCTAAAAGTGATGCACGAAGGGTACGGGAGCAAACACGATATTTTGGATTATCCCACGCTGCACGCACCATTCATTTTGGCAATGAAGCAAAAACCTTTATTGAAGGTATCCTTGCGAAACCTTTTACTGTTCATACAGCCTTTGCAAGTGCCTTGGGAAGGTCAGCCAAAGGCCGTGTATATGGGTTCATCACTACCGCTGACGGAGATGATTTAGCGAGTCTACTCGTTAAAAATGGCCTTGCTCGTACTCACGGGATGGGCAGGAAAACGTCCAATGGTATACCACGTAATGAGATGATAGAAAGACTTCGCGATTTAGAAACTTCAGCCATGTTGAAACGTGTCGGTATTTGGTCAGAAAGTGATCCAGATCGGATTGCAGAATTCCGCGCAGAACAACGAAGCGAGGATCAAGAATTAAAGAATTTACAAAGTCAGGTAAAAAAAACTAAATCCCCGCAAGACTCACTTGATCTGAACACCGCCACCGAAAAAGAACTTCAGTCTATAAAAGGAGTCGGCCCCGTTCTCGCTAAAAGAATTATAACGGGCCGCCCCTATAAAATCGTAGGTGATTTGCTCAAAGTAAAGGGAATTGGTCCAAATAACCTTGAAAAGATTCGTCCCTATGTTGTGGTAGGTAAAGAATAGCGGAATTAGCATTTGCATAACAAAAGGATGAACTCTGACTGAAAAAGCCTGGTCGTTTTTTGGTTTTTACGAATTTTGTTTTTTATAGATTTTTCTTCGCTTTTTAGCCATATTTTGTTTGCTTTTTCATCAGGTTATTCTTGTCATCCAGACCAGACCAGAATATCAAGAAATTATTATCGTGCGGCGACTCAAATCTTGA
>JAOZOL010000654.1 GCA_029933295.1 Desulfobacterales bacterium
AGGGGTTCTATCAGCCGGTCCTGATCCAGCCCCGCCTGGCCGTAATGCTGGCGACTTTCGGGGCTGACAAAAGTGTAGCCGGAGGTCAGCAGGGCGGTTCCGCCAGCGGCAAGGGTTTTATAGAGATTTATTTGTTCGGGAGTAACTTCTCCATTTTTCCCGGCCATTCCATCCCAGGTTGCCGAACGGATGAAGCGATTTTTAAGCTCCATCTTGCCGATGAAAGTCGGGGTGAAGGCGGTTTTAAGTTCATTTTCGGACATTATCTGAACCCTTTGCAAAAATTTTAAATTGGTCGAGTTGAATCTAGCCGTTTTATTCGGCCTTTTTCAAGTTAAATCACCATATTTATCCAACACAGACTGGCTGAACGGATTTGACAGAATGGTAAAACACTGTTAGCATGTTTATTGAATTTTTTGGGGTTTTGTGGGGTGGTGAGATGAGAGGGGATGGCGAGAAACTCAAATTAAAAAACTGTACGGGAAGATCTTAATTTTTCCAAGTAAATACCTATTTGTGCAGAAAAGAGAAGGCATAACAATCACATGATTGAAAAGAATTTTGACATAGCATTTATTGCTGATCTTGCCCTGCGGGAAAAGCAGATTCAACAGAACTACCGTCCCGTTATTGCCGTGCACAAGTGGTTTGCCCGGCGGCCAGGTACCTTGTTTCGCGGCCTGTTGTTGTCAGAATTCTCGGACAAGCCGCTACGCAAGGCGTTTTACAATTCGAATAACTTTCCTGGTCTCCATGTTGCAGACCCTTTCATGGGTGGTGGGACGCCGATTCTTGAGGCCAATCGGATCGGTTGCGATGTTACGGGGTTTGACATAAACCCAATGGCCTGGTGGGTTGTCAAACAGGAAATAGAGCACCTTAATCTTCGTGATTATGCGAAAGCTGCTGAATCTTTGCGGGTAACACTTGAAAAGGAAATCGGGCATCTTTACCGTACCCGCTGTGTTTCTTGTGGCTCAGACGATGCTCACGTAAAATATTTTCTTTGGGTTAAAGTCAAAGAATGCAGGGAATGCGGAGAAGAGATAGACCTGTTTCCAGGATATCTCCTTGCAGCCGATTCAAGGCACCCTGAAAATGTCTTTGTCTGCCCGGCTTGTGGTGAATTAACGGAAACAGGCGACAGGAAAAACCCCGGACAGTGCAGCCATTGCGATGCCGTCCTGGTTCTTGACGGACCAGCTAAGCGGGGCAGATGCAAATGCCCTGCATGCGGAAG
>JAOZOL010000204.1 GCA_029933295.1 Desulfobacterales bacterium
CCATTCCAGTAATTCCATTTCAGCGTGTATGCCATGGTATTAAAAGACTTTTTGTCTTGTGCTTTTTTATCAGCATAAAACCAGATCCCGGGAATTATTTTATTTAATTTAGAATGTCGCTGTTTTAGAGAAAGGCGAAGATGATCATTGCCGAAAATTTTTGAAAATGCAACCTCCACATTTTTTGACAAAAAAACCGGTTCCGGATTTTTATGGCCGAATGGATGCAATAATTCTAATTCGTTAATTAATTGATCGGAGATCATATCAAATTCAAGTTCGCAATCGATGAGTATTTCCGGTGAAAAATTATCCGCCTCTCCCATCTTGTAAACTGTTTTTTCAAACTTTGCGGCAAAGGTTTTTATGTTTTCAGCTTTAATTTCAATCCCCCCGGCCATGGGATGCCCACCGAAATTTTCAAGAAAGTCAGAACATGCACCCAAAGCGTCATATAAATTGATTCCCGGAATACTGCGCGCTGATCCTTTGCCGATGCCGTCTTTTATTGAAATCAAAACAACCGGGCGAAAAAATTTTTCAACCAGTTTTGATGCCACAATGCCGAGAACTCCCGCATGCCAATCGTGATTTCCAAGAACAATGGTTTTTTTATTCAGGTTTTGAGGCTCCTGGTTAAAATACATCAATATAGATTGTAAGATTTTATTTTCTACCAATTGCCGATTGGAATTCAATAAATTTAATTTTTCTGCAATATTGCAAGCCTGATTCATATCTTTGGCGATTAAAAGCTCAACAGCGAGTTTTGCATGGTCCATACGACCTGCAGCGTTTAATCTCGGTGCCAGTTTAAATGCGATATCTTCCGCATCAATAAACGGTTTGTTTGTTCCACAGACGTCAATCAATGCTTTAATGCCGGTCCGGGGGCTGGTGTTGATGACATCAAGTCCGGCTTTTGTTATAATACGATTTTCGTTAACAATCGGCACAATGTCTGATATTGTGCCAAGCGCTACCAAATCACAGAAATTCTTTAAATTCGGTTCCTGTTTGTCATTCCAGAAGTTAATGTCCCGAAGACTCTTTCTCAGGCAGATTAACAAATAAAAAGCAACGCCCACTCCGGCCAGATATTTTGCGCCTGACGGGCAATCGAATCGCTGTGGATTGACAATGGCAAATGCCTCCGGCATGGTACTGGAAATGGTATGGTGATCTGTAACGATTACATCTATTCCTGATTGGTTTGCACATTTAACCGCTTCGTGGCTTGCAGATCCGCAATCGGTTGTAATAATGAGATTGATATTGCCGGCAGTGGCAACGTCTGAAATATGTTGTATCTTTAGACTATACCCTTCGTTTACGCGGTGGGGGATGTAATAGGAAACATTTGCCCCGGTCAAGGCTAAAAACTCATATAAAATTATTACTGATGTGATGCCGTCAACATCATAATCCCCGAACACAAGGATTTTTTCCCGGTTAAGAATGGCATCAATAATTCGTTGGACGGCTTTGTCCATGTCAATTAATTTTTCAAATGATCGAAGATGGTTCAATGATGGATTTAAAAAAGCGGAAAGGTGTGACTGGGAGGTGATCCCGCGATTGGCCAGAACAGTGGCGGTTACTCTATGAAATCCGGTCATATTGCATATCTGCCGGACGGTTTTTTCATTCGGATGCTGCGTTTTCAATCGTTTATGCATAACTGGCCATATATCTTATGAGCGAAAATGAAACAATGATAATATTTAAAAAATCAAATGACAGGTTACGCTTTTTATTGTAAAAATGAAAACCGTAATGATATGGTTTTGAAAATTTTTTTATTCTGAACCATTATCAAAATGTCAGATCAGGTTTGAGGCGGACTGCAACCAGGCCGGCATCGAGCCTTAGATGACGTTTCGCAAGTGGCGCATACGGTGATTTATTGCAAACTATAAGCAAATTTTATTTAATTGATAGAAAATCGGTCGGTTTTATTAAATTTATTTTAGAGGCTTACGACGGGATTGCCGTGGTTGAAACCATTGATCCGATGGCTGCTAAAATCAAATTACATATTGCGCCCGGATGTGAGTCTGATGTTGAAAACGTGCTGTGTGAACTAAGAAAAGAGATGTTAATTGAAACGGCCACTGAAAGCCGGTAACCGTTCACTGTTATCGGTTTTACAGTTTACGGTTGAAGAAGACAAAAAGTGGCAGAAAATTATAGGAGCCTCTTTTGAAGATTTAGAAGTTTGGAAAAACTGTGAACTGTGAACTGTGAACCAACAACCGTGAATGGTTACGAAAGTCGTTAGATATTAATGATGAATAAAAAACAAGTATATATCCATACCATCGGATGTCAGATGAATGTCTATGACTCCGGGCAGATATTAAAGATGATGCATTGTGAAAATTATAAATCAACTTCATCATTTGTAACTGCGGATCTTATTATTGTTAACACCTGTGCAATCAGAGAAAAAGCTGTTCAAAAAGTATACAGTTTTCTGGGACGTCTTAGGGGTCTGAAAAAGAAAAACGCGGATTTGATTATTGTTGTTGCAGGTTGTGTGGCCCAGCAGCAGGGCATAAAACTGGTTGAGCGATTTCCCCATATTGATATTGTTTTAGGGACCCATGCGGTTTATCAATTGCCGGATCTGATCCATGAGGTTAAAATCAAACGCCATTTTATTGTTGAAACCAAAATGTCGGATCATATTGATGAAATGGATTCTGCCGGTAACATGCCGGCTCAAGCCAGTGAAGCTTCCAGTGAAATTTCAGGCTTTGTGACGATTATGCGGGGGTGTGACAACTATTGTACGTATTGTGTCGTCCCTTATGTGAGGGGCCGTGAAGTCAGTAGAAAACCTGAGTTAATCGTTTCCGAAATTGAGAATTTGGTTCATGGCGGCGTGAAAGAAGTAACGCTCCTGGGACAGAATGTGAATAGTTATGGTGTTAAAGAGGGTTTGACATCATTTCCCGATTTGCTTGCGTTGGTCAATAAAATAAAAGGCCTGGATCGAATCCGCTTTGTCACCTCCCACCCCAAGGACCTTTCAAAACAATTGATTGAGGCGTTTGGTAAACTTGATAAATTGTGCAATCATATTCATTTGCCTGTACAATCAGGATCAAATCGTATTTTAAAAAAAATGAATCGAAAATATACACGTGAATCATATTTGGAAAAAATAGAAAAACTCCGCGATGTTTCGCCCCAAATCGCCATTACTACCGATATTATTGTCGGTTTTCCGGGTGAAACCGATTATGATTTTGAACAAACCATAGACCTGATAAAGACGGTACGGTTTGACGGGCTTTATGCTTTTGAATATTCCGACCGGCCTGAAGTCCCGGCAACCCGATTTTCAGATAAAATCGTGTCTGATATTAAAAAAGAAAGGTTGCAGTCGCTTTTTAAATTGCAGGCAAATGTTGTAAGCAAAAAGCATCAATCTCTTGAGGGCCGGATTTTTCCGGTTTTAATTGAAGGCACCAGTAAAAAGCAGCAGAAAAAAAATTCCGCATCCACATCTATTGAAATATGCGGACGCACATCTGAAAACAGAATCGTCAATTTTGATTGTCCATCCCATTGGGGGCTTGACATTGATTCGCTAAAAGGTCAGATTATTGATATTAAGATTGAAAAAATTTTTTCAAATTCTTTGTGGGGAGTCCCTATAGATAAGCAGATAAGCAAGGCGGGAGCCTTAAATTAAAAGGAACGCATTTAAATGTTGCATGAAATGACAATTGGCGGGCTGGCCATGGATCCATCGTCTAATGCGCCAATTCTTATATTAAATTCAGTTAAGAAAGAATTTTCAATTCCCATCTGGATCGGACTTCTGGAAGCAGCGTCCATTGCATCGGTATTACAGAATATATCTTTTGATCGCCCCATGACCCATGACCTGTTTAAAAATTTTATTCAAAAAGTTAATATCACGGTTAAACGGATTGAAGTTTGCGATTTAAAAGATAATACTTTTTATGCAAAAATTTATTGTTCATCTGAGGATAAAGAATTTATCCTTGACGCACGTCCCAGTGATGCCATTGCGATTGCTTTGCGTCTTGGCTCGACGATTTATGTGGATGATAAGGTGGTCGATAATCTGAAAGTAAAAAACGGTGAATATGAAATCGTTGATGACAGTGATCAGGGGAAAAAGTGGGAAGAATACTTGAAGAATCTTTCTCCTGAAGATTTCGGCAAATATAAAGTCTGACACGGAGATATTAATGATCGATCTGCACACCCATTCAATATTTTCAGATGGCGTATTAATACCGGCTGAGCTTGCCAGGCGCGCTGAAGATAAAGGGCTGACAGCCATTGGCATTACTGATCACGGAGATCTTTCTAATTTGGATTTTATCATTCCGCGGATTGTTGCCATCAGCAATGAACTCAACCCGGTGTTAAATATTAAAATTATACCGGGTATTGAAATCACCCATGTTCCGCCGAAATTAATGACTGACACTGTCAGAAAAGCAAGGGATTTTGGGGCGCAAATTGTGGTTGTACACGGTGAAACGATTGTTGAACCGGTCGCCCCCGGTACTAATATTGCTGCTATTCATGCGGGCGTCGATATTCTGGCTCATCCGGGTCTGATATCTGAAGATGATGTTTTGGCTGCAAAAGATAAAAATGTTTTGTTGGAAATATCAGCTAGACGAGGTCATTGCTTGACCAACGGTCATGTGGCACGCCTGGCTGTTAAAATCGGTGCAAAGCTGATTGTTAATACCGATACCCATAGCCCCCGGGATTTGATTGACAGTGATTTTGCAAAACAGATTGTTGCCGGAGCCGGATTAGATGACGGCAGCTTTGAAATTATGCAGGAAAATGCGGCTGCGCTGATCAATTAGT